>CAYMQW010000120.1:0-6806 GCA_964392595.1 uncultured Nitrospiraceae bacterium | reverse complement strand
AGAAGGGGCCGTGATAAAATATTCAACCGTAATGAAAACGAGAAAAAGACCTGCTTGCGCAGCCTGAAAGTTGGCTTGAACAAGTAAAAACGCTCCTAGGAAATGGTTCGGAGAGGTGCGAGAGTGGCCGATTCGGCGTGCTTGGAAAGCACGTGTACTGGCAACGGTACCATGGGTTCGAATCCCATCCTCTCCGCCAGCCTTCGCCAAGGCTTCGGCTGGCATGTCAGCTGAGAACAGGAAAAAGATTGGAATAAACAAAAGGTCAGTATTAGCAGGGCGAAGGCTGCCCGCCGAAGCCTTGGCGAAGGAGGGCTACCTTATATTTTTCTAAAATGAAGTATGTTTATCTTAGGCGGATTCAACTCATAAGTGCACCACCCCACGAAATGGCCTTTGGGCAGAGTATTCAGCCAAATATTTAAGGAGGTGCCTAACGGCTACTACCATCGGCCCAATTCATCCATGAAGAACGCTACCACTCCTAAACCATGAGAATAAAAAAGGAAAAGAGGTGGTGCACTTATTATGTGAATCCAAGTTATCCGAAGTATATCGCATCCGAATGAAAGCTATCTCGGTGTCACCTCGAATATTGAAAAACGATTGGGCGCCCACAATGAGGGAAAGTCACATCATACTTTGAAGTTTACGCCATGGGAATTGATTAGCTTTGTCGCATTTTCAGATATCTCAAAGGCTCTGGCATCTGAAGGTTATCTTAAAACCGGTTCAGGGCGTGCCTTTGCTAAAAAACGACTCTGGTAATTCAATAAATTAGTTGGAGCAGTTTAGGACTTAGACATTACTTTACTATTTAGTGTGCTACTGAAAAAGGGGCTGGGCCCTGTGCAACAGAATCTTGTGAACTCCGCCAGGTCCGGAAGGAAGCAACGGTAAGCAGGCGAGTCTGGGTGCCGCAGGATCACCTGGCCCCGGTTTTTTATGGGAATGTTCAAGAAAACCCACCAGCGGCGTTCTCACGATTTTGCCGTGCTCACGTACTGAGAGTACGCTCCGCTCGTCAAAATGGCTGCGGCCTTGCTGGACGGGATTTCTTGAACATTCCCAGTTGATGATGTCCATCTCATCTTGGACATTCAAGCGAAGGATATATGGAATACCAAGTCTCTGCTAGAAAATTTCGTCCTGGTACGTTTGACGAACTGATTGGTCAGCCCCACGTTGTCCAAACGTTGCGAAATGCGATTCTGCGAAAACAGGTGGCCCATGCCTATTTGTTCTCAGGGATGCGTGGCGTGGGGAAGACAACAGTAGCCCGCATTCTGGCCAAAGCTCTTAATTGTGAAAATGGACCGACCGCCGATCCCTGCGAGCAATGCGAAAGCTGCAAGGAAATCAGTCGCGGCAATTCCGTTGATGTTATTGAGATAGACGGCGCGTCGAATACTGGAGTCGATGATGTCCGCGAACTTCGGGAAAATGTGAAATATGCTCCGTTTCGCGGCACATACCGGATTTACATCATCGACGAAGTCCACATGCTTTCAAATTCCGCGTTTAACGCCTTACTGAAAACGTTGGAAGAACCGCCGGCTCATGCCATCTTTATTTTTGCCACCACCGAGATTCATAAAATTCCCGCCACCATCACGTCACGGTGTCAGCATTTTAATTTTCGCCGTATTCCCCGACGGGAAATTATCGCACGACTACAAGAGGTGGCCACACGGAATGACGTGACCATTGAGGAGCGGAGCTTGGGCGCAATTGCTCAAGCCAGCGAAGGCAGCATGCGCGACGCGTTAAGCTTACTCGATCAAGCCGTGGCTTTTGGTGGGAAGTCAATCGGCGATCAGGACATTGAAGACATGCTCGGCTCGGTGCCGGATGAATTGGTTCGCCGATTGGTGGAAACCGTTGTCGGCCAAGACGCGGCAGCGGCGGTAGAATTAGTCGGCGAAGTCATCGACCACGGGTATGATCTTCGCGCGTATTGCGGAGCTGTGGTGGAACGGATGCGCAACCTCATGATCGCTGCCGTGATGCCTGGAGCAGCTCAAGCCGAAGGATTAATGGACTTACCAAGTGAAGATGTTCAACACCTCATGACGGAAGCCAAGGCTTTTTCCGTTGAACAATTACAGGAGCTGTTTCAGTTGTTTGCCCAAGCGGAAGATCGGCTTCGCATTACAGCCCATCCACGTTTTGCGTTTGAAGTGGCAGCAGTTCGAGCCGCTCGATTGTTTCAACCTAACCCAGCTACCTCTAGCAGCCAACCCAAAGATGCGGCTCAGAAACCTACGGGCAATAGGGCTGGTACGGCTCGGCCAGAAGTGCCAAGAAAGCCAGTACAGGCAACAGTCCTGGCCACAAAGCCTATGCCAACCCAGCCAGAACGCAGGCCTGAACCAACAGCTACTCTTTCCCAAAAAGAGCCGAACCCGGCTCAAAGGCCGCCGCAACAATCGAACGAGCCGCAACGAACTTTAGTGCCCTCTCGAACAACCGAACGATCGCAAGTAATGTCCAAGGGGCCATCGCCAAGTCCAGTTCCGCCCAAAGGCAAACCATTACCCGCCATAACCCCAGCCATTCAACCGACCGATTGGCAAAAAGTCGTCGAGGCGATGATTAAGAAATATCCGAACATCGGCACGTTTCTGGAAATGGGCATGTTGGTCAAGGTCGAAGGGAACCAAGTCATCATTGGATTTCAGAAAACTGCGTCCGTGGCATGCTCTCGCATTCAAAAAGAAGAGAATCGAGTGCTGGTCTCGAAAATTTGCCTAGAGGTGATCGGAGCCACGATCCAGCTTCGCGTGGTCGAGTTAGCAGAAAATCAGGATAGTGGTCTGAGCATCAAGCAGATGCGAGTTCAACAGCAAAAACATAATGATGACGCGTTGCTTGAAGAAGCAAAATCCAACCCATTAGTAAAACACACGATGGAGCTGTTTGGCGGAGAGGTGATCAAAGCCAGCCGCATGGTGGAGAAAAAGGAGGCATAAGCATGTCGAAGAATCCATTTGGAAATATGGCCGATATGATGAAACAGGCGCAGGCCATGCAGGAGCGATTAGGGAAGATTCAAGAAGAGGCCGAGACCAAAACAGTGGAGGCTTCAGCCGGTGGCGGCATGGTCACGATCACGGCCAATGGTGGCATGAAGATTACCAAAATTGTCATCGATTCGGAGGTTTTAAAATCAGAGGATCCCGAGATGCTTCAGGATTTATTGGTGGCGGCCACGAACGAAGCCCTTCGCAAAGCCAAAGAACTCATGGCTGAAGAGGTAAAAGGGCTGACCGGCGGAATGGGCATCCCAGGAATGTTCTAGCAAAATGTTCCAAATGTCCGCCAGCGGCGTTCTCGGGGCTTTGTCGTACTCACGTACCGGAGTACGCTCCGCGCGCCAAATTCCCTGCGGCCTTTCCTTCGACAGGCTTAGGACAGGACTGGACAGCCATTTTGAACATCCGGCATGAGGCCTTAAATCAAAGAAGGGTTGAGTGAAGGCGCATGAGTATTCAGCAACAGGAACAAGGGCTTCTAGCAAAACTCGTGAAAGAGTTTGTGCGCTTGCCGGGTATCGGGCAAAAAACCGCTCAGCGGTTGGCGTTTCATATGATGAAAGCGAATACAGACGACGCGCTACGATTAGCCAACGCCATTCGCGATGTCAAAGAATTCGTAACCTTTTGTGTGCAATGCCGCAACATTGCGGAAAGCGAGTTGTGCGAGATCTGCCAAGATCCGAAACGGGACCGCACAAAAATCCTGGTTGTCGAAGAACCCAGCACGCTGTATGCAATTGATCAAAGCCGAAGTTACAAAGGCTTGTATCACGTATTGATGGGATCGCTCTCACCGCTGGATGGCGTGGGGCCATCCGATATTCGCCTCAAAGAGTTGGAACTGCGAGTCCAAGGTGGGGGAATAGAGGAAATCATTGTGGCCACCAACCCCACCATTGAAGGTGAGGCTACGGCCATCTATCTCACCAAAGTACTCAAGCCTTACGGGGTCAAAGTCTCTCGGATTGCCTATGGCATTCCCGTTGGCATGGATATCGAATACGCCGACGAAGTCACGCTGACCAAATCAATCGAAGGCCGCCGAGAACTCTAGGAGCGATTTCAAGATTAGACGGATCTACTGCGGGCGCCGGATTCGTTATCCGTGATGGGGAATGCGTGGAAGAAACTCCATTCCGGTCTTTTCCCTTCGCTTCCCGCTTGTGTGCCTGCGCGCTACAGCGCGCAGGCACGGGTCACGCTTCACGCATGACGTGTCCCCTCTTAAGCCCCCAATAATCTCGCAAAATCTTCCAAATCAGTTTTCCAGCGCTTGCCTGACGGATCATCGGCTTTGGAAAATTGGGAAAGTCCTTTAAGGACACTTCGTCGAGTCTTCTCACTTGCCAACCCATCAGCAAACAGTTTCGGGATTCGCAACCCTTGCGAGACGCGAGACAAATTAGCTTGTTCCAATTTCGAAAGACCAAGATACGTCAACACACGTTTCAGACGACCTTGCCCTCCTTTCGTGAAAGTCTCAATCACGCAAGCACACAAACCGCCGACGTTATAGCATTCTGAAGGCGACAGCTGGCTCAATCCCTTCAAAGACGTGTTCGTTTTTGCCATCTGTGCACCCTTTGACTTGACCGTATTCTTTGCAGTCGAAGTTCTTGATGGAGCCACCGTCTGAGTAGTTTTTTGTTTTGTGGCCGTAGCGTTCTTTTTCGTACTTTGAGAGGACGACGGAACTTTTTTCTTTTTCGAAGAAGGAGCTGATTGAGCCTTCTTGGCAGACGAGGAAGATTTCGTAGACTTGGCCACGGGTTTTTTCTGGGAGGTAGCCTTTTTACTCTGAGCTGCTTTGGCTTTGGTCGTACCTTTTGAGATGCGAGTTTTTTTCTTGCCTGAAGGCCGGCTTTTCGCGACGATCCTTGAGGCGTTGGCTTTTCCAGAAGATGTGCTAGGTTTCTTTTTCGTGGCCATAAGTAATTCCTCTCTATGGTAACAGTCGATGAACGAGCGAAGAAAAATAATCCAGTCAGGGAATATAGCCCTTTACCAATGGTGGAGCAAGAATAACATCGGGTGGCCTTTTTGTCGCGGTATGGTAGGATGCCCTTCATGTCAATTATCAACCTACCTTCACCTTCCGAGCTGCAGGCGTTCAAGGAAATCGCCATTGAAGCAGCCCAGGTTGGCGGCGAGATTCTGCAAAAATACGCCAAAGCTGGTTTTGCTATCGAACATAAAACCCGGTTAAGTCTGGTGACCGATGCCGACCGCGAATCGGAACACACCATTGTCGCCTTGCTCAAGCAGGCCTATCCCACCCATCAAATTTTGGCCGAGGAAGAAGGGATACATTCCGATCAACAGTCACCGTATAAATGGGTTGTTGATCCCCTGGATGGCACCACCAATTTCACCCACGGCTTCCCGTTGTATAACGTCTCAATAGGGTTGGAATATGAGGGAACGTGTATTGTGGGGGTGGTGCTAGACCCGACTCGCCCCGAACTGTTTGTGGGAGTACGAAAGGAAGGAGCCACCTGCAATGGGCAACCGATTCGAGTATCTCAAGTTTCCAAGCTTGGCAAATCGTTACTCGTCACCGGATTCGGATACGATGTGGCAGAGACAGCCGACAACAATCTCGATGAGTTTTGCCGCTTCACCCTCAGCACCCAAGGCGTCCGACGAACCGGCTCCGCAGCCATAGACCTATGCTACGTCGCCAGTGGACGATTTGACGGATTTTGGGAAATGAAGCTCAACCCCTGGGACACCGCCGCTGGAGTCGTGATTCTCGAAGAAGCCGGAGGAAAACTCACGAACTACGACGGCGGGCCCTACTCCATCTACAGCAAAAAAATGATCGCCAGTAATGGGTTGGTGCATGAACAGATCTTGGAGGTGCTCCACCCACAGTCATCTAAGTGAGAGCAGGGAAGGTTCCTTGGCGCTTACATACGGTAAACCTCAGGAGCCTGGGAATGAGTGAAGAATTACAAGTTCTCAAATTGGTGACAGGTCGGTTAGCCGAAGCAGGCATTTCTTACATGGTCACCGGGTCAATGGCAGTCAATTATTATGCTGTGCCGCGCATGACGAGAGATATTGACATCGTGGTAGAATTGTCCGAGTTGGATGTCAATCGAGCTGTCAAACTTTTTGAGAAAGATTTTTATGTTGATCAAGAGATGGTACAAGAGGCAATAAAGAATGAAACGATTTTAACCTGATTTATCAGGAGTATGTCATCAAAGTAGACTTGATTGTTCGAAAAGACAACGAATATCGGATAGAAGAATTTCCTAGAAGACGGAAGGCAACAATAGATGGACATTCTTTTGATATCGTAGCTCCAGAAAATTTAATTCTCTCAAAACTTGATTGGGCCAAAGACTCACATTCAGAGATGCAGCTCGGGGATGTTCGAAACCTGCTTAGTGGAGAAGAGGACCTCGACCGAGAATATCTAATACACTGGGTCATTCGCTTAGGCTTGCAAGATATTTATGAGGAGTCCCTACGATGAAGGATACCTCTCCAGAAATGGAACAACGATTTCGCCAAATGATACTTGCTCGATCCGGGGAAGAGCGTTTGAAAATGGGATGTTCCATGCATGAAATGGCTCAAGAACTTGTGAGAGCCTCCTTGGAAGAAAGGACCTCCAATTTGGAACCAAGAGACCTGCGTCGGGCACTCTTCCTTCGATTTTATGGGCAGGAATTCGCACCCGAATCGGGTAGAAAAATTTTGGCTCACTTAGGACTTGAGAGAAAATAACTTGAACATCTCGCATCCAATCTTCGGGCC
>CAYMQW010000119.1:0-6807 GCA_964392595.1 uncultured Nitrospiraceae bacterium | reverse complement strand
TAGCTGCGTGATGAGCGGATAATGGAAAATGCTTTTTTCAGCAAGCCCTAATTAAAGACGTAGAGGAAAATAGAGCCAAGTTTTGTAGCGACATTTTTTATCCGTTCTTCTAGCCCCAACTTTTCAAACCCCTGAAACAGGCCCACAACAAGATTAGGCCAAAACAGTATTTACGCAAACACTTGCGAACGTTAGAATTTCTTGCAGCTCGGCATTCCTATCCTTTCATTACATCCTTTCGCTTCAAAATTGAATTGAAATTCCTACCAATTTGCGGATAATGACAAATTAGACTTCCACAAGTTAGCTGCCAGCAAGGAAGACTGTAATAATTCTTTAGAATTCTTAAGGGAACCTTCAAGGACACCGACTTTCATATTGTGCGGCGTTTACGCGCCGGGAGTTTACTCACTACTGAGTTTTTCTTATGCGACTAAATATCCGTTTCGATGATCAAGATCGTACCCTTTACGCCGACCTCAGTCAGAGTGAGGAATCGGAAATGATCTCCAATCTGTCTATAAAAGGGAAGTTGGAAGAGGCTGGTTATACAAACCTCACCCTTGATCCTAAAACGATCTCTGAGCTGCTTGCCAGTGCACAACAAGGAAAAAAATGTTCAATTGCGCTAAAAAAACTGGCCGATGCGACCGTATCCGTTGCGGTCGCTAGTGATAAACGTCAGGCGTATGTAACGCTGACGACTGCCGATGGGGGGCAACCGCTCACATTGAACATGATCACCCAGGCCATCGCCAAAGCAGGAGTGTCCGATTCGCTGGTGGATCAAGAGATGGTGAACCAGTGCTATCAGCGGCAATCAGTTAAAGATGTGTGCATCGCTCAAGCCACATTACCCATTCGAGGAAAAGACGCTGTGTATACTCCCCTTGTGGAAAGCGGAACGATCGCACCTCCCGATGTGGATGATCAGGGCGTGGCCAATATGATGGGTACCCATCAATTCTTTATAGTGGATGTCGGCACCCTCTTGATGAAGCGTGTGCCTGCTACCTTGGGTGAGGCGGGTCTGGATGTGACCGGTAAAGAGATGAAGCCGGTTCCTGGGAATGATCCGGGCTTTACCAAAAACCTTACTGGTGCGGAGATATCCGCTGAAGACCCCAACGTGTTGGTAGCGGCGGTAAAAGGGCACCCTGTCGTTGTTAAAAACGGAGTCAACATTGATTCAACTCTTCATGTGGATAATGTCGATGTCAATACCGGAAATATCACGTTTGATGGCTCTTTAGAAGTGAAAGGTGAAGTGGCCGCCGGAATGACTATTGATGTGACGGGGGATGTCTTTATTAAAGAGGGTGTTGAACGGGCAGCAATAAAAGCGGGAAACAGTATTAAGATTGGCGGCGGTATTTTTGGTGGGGAAGATGCTGAACGCCCGGACGAGGAAATTATTGAATACAAAATTAACGCAGGGGTAGATATAGAAGCCAAGTTTGTCCACCTTTCAACGTTGACGGCTAAGAACAATATTGTCGTGAAAGAATACATTAGTCATAGCTATGTGAAATCCGGCAATCAATTGTTATTAGGTCAAGAAGCCGGAAAAGGCATTGTGTTTGGTGGACAATGTGAAGCCTTACATCGAGTGGTGATGAATCAATTAGGAAATGAAGCCTACATTCCCACCCATGTCACCGCGGGCAAATTGGGTGAGTTGACTAAGGCGTATCACAACTTAGACCAAGAACTGGAAACGCGCTCTCAAGAAGTCGCTCAATTGGAATCAATCCTAGAAAAAATTCAAAAGAGTGATCCCGTTGTTCTTGGAAAAATGCCTTTCGATAAGTCCGAAAAGATTCGTCATACCATCGTCGCGATCAATGAAAAGATGGAAAGAACACAAGAGCTATTGCACATGCTGGAACCTGAAATTGAGTTACAGAAAAAGGCAGCGATTGAAGTCACGAAAACGATCTATCCCAACGCCGTGATGACCATTAATGGTACGACCAAACCTTTTTCCGAACAGACTAGTGGAGCGACGTGGGTGCAATGGGGTGACCAAATCGTTGAACAGGGAACAGTTGAACACGAGAAAAAAATTAAACAGGAAAAAAAGGAATAGAGCCATGCATGTTGAAAGCATTATGAGTGAGAACGTTCATTGTGTATTGCCGGAAGTGACCTTGGCCGATTTGCGCGAGATATTCAAAGAAGTACCCTATCATCACCTGCTCGTTGCACGAGATGGAGATTTGCTGGGTATTATTTCTGACAGAGATGTGTTGCGTATGTTGAGTCCTTTTATCGATACCGCCAATGCTACCGTTCAAGATCAATCCCTATTAAAAACCAAGGCTCAAGATTTTATGTCCACAAAATTAATCACCGTACAAAAAGACACCTTAGTTGATACCGCTGCCATTCTTTTTATGGAGCATAATATTTCATGTTTGCCCGTTGTATCGAAGGTTGACTCGATCGAAGGCATTCTTACTTGGAAAGACATGCTGAAATACTATGTGTATATTCGCTGAGCCTTAGTTGCGCAGCCAAATGACCTATCCCGGGCCAAGCCAAATGCCTCAGCCAACGGAACGAACCTCAAATATATCCCCCCCTCTATTTTAATGGGACCGCTACACTCACTGATCGAAAACAGTCAGGTTGTTTCCCTCGGAACGGCCTTCAGGGACAACGCAATACGCCGGCGCGGGATGTCGACCTCCAACACGGTCACTCTCACTTGTTGGTTAACCTGTACAACGGTATTGGGGTCGCTGATAAATCGATTGGCGAGCTGACTGATATGAATGAGACCATCCTGATGCACTCCGATATCGACAAAGGCTCCAAAGGCCGTGACATTGGTGACCACCCCGGTCAGGATCATGCCGGGTTTGACCTGCTCAATGGATTGCACGCCTTCCTGAAATCGCACCGGATCAAATTGCTTTCGTGGATCACGGCCAGGTTTAGCCAATTCGGTGAGAATATCGGTTAACGTTGGTTTCCCCACTTCTTCAGTAATGTATCGATTGAAGTCGATCGCGCGTTGTCGATCAGGGTTGTGCACCAGCTCCTTCACGGTACATCCCAAGTCTTTGGCCATCGCCTGTACCACGGAGTACCGCTCAGGGTGCACCGCGCTGGCATCCAGAGGATGATCGCCATCTGTAATACGTAAAAATCCCGCGGCTTGCTCAAATGCTTTTGCTCCCAAACGAGGAACTTTCTTCAATGCCGACCGGCTTCGAAACGGTCCATGTTCCTGTCGATAGGCCACGATGTTCGTGGCGAGTTGCGGACCCACACCAGAAACGGCGGTGAGGAGTTGCGGGCTCGCCATATTAACATCCACCCCAACCCGGTTCACGCAACTGATCACCACATCCTGTAGTCGCTGTTTCAAGAACCCTTGATCGACATCATGTTGATACTGCCCAACCCCGATCGCCTTAGGATCGATCTTCACCAGTTCAGCTAACGGATCCATGAGCCGCCGACCGATCGAGACCGCCCCACGCACGGTGACATCCTGGTCAGGAAATTCCTCTCGGGCCACCGCAGATGCGGAATACACGGACGCCCCGCTTTCGTTCACCATCACAAGGAGAATATCCGATGGCAACGTCAACGTGCGAAGGAACGTTTCAGTTTCCCTCCCCGCCGTCCCATTGCCAATGGCGATGGCCTCAATCTTGAAACGCTCACACAACGCCACAATCGTGTCTCCTGATGTGGCCGCGCTCCCTGGTCCCTGATGAGGATAGATCGTATCTGTATGGAGAAAAGTGCCTTGCCGATCGAGACACACCACTTTACACCCAGTGCGAAACCCCGGATCGATGGCCAGCACCGTCTTCTGGCCCAAGGGTGACGCCATGAGCAATTGCTGCACGTTTTGCGCAAACACCTCAATGGCCGTCTGATCGGCGCGGGTTTTTGTCAGCAGACGGGTTTCCGTTTCCATTGATGGGGCCAGGAGCCGAACCAAACTGTCCTGAATAGCCATGGTCACCTGATCCGATCGTGGCCCGCTCCCTTTCAGAAAAAGACGATGCAGGAGAGACAGGGCTGCCGGTTCCGGCACCAGCACACGAAAGGTCAAAAAGCCTTCCTGTTCACCACGGCGCATGGCCAGGATACGATGCGAGGGCGCCGTCGCCACGGATTCTTCCCATTCAACATAATCCCGAAACTTACTTCCTTGAACATCTTTTCCCCGCATCCCCGTCGTCTTGAATTTCCCCTGTTCCAAAAACAGCGCGCGCATGGATGCCCGAGCCTGCTGATCTTCACTGATCCATTCGGCCATGATATCGCGTGCACCGGCCAACGCATCTTCCACCGCCTCCACCCCCTGCTCTGGATTGAGAAACTTCCCTGCTTCGGCCACGACATCCAACTGAGCATCTTGAGCCCAAAGACCCTGTGCCAGTGGTTCCAGCCCCCGTTCTTTGGCAATCATGGCGCGCGTGCGGCGTTTGGGACGATAGGGTAAATACAGATCCTCCAACTCCGTCATTGATATGGCGGCCTGCACCTGCTTTTGCAAACTGTCGGTGAGATTTCCCTGTTCTTCCAGTGTCGTCAAAATGGCGGACCGACGTTTGTCCAATTCTCGAAGTTGCGCCACGCGATCCCGAATGGATGTAATGACGACCTCATCTAAACCACCCGTCACCTCTTTTCGATAGCGTGCAAGAAAAGGAACAGTGGCTCCATCATCCAGCAGTTCCACCGTGGCCGTCACCTGCTTGATCGCAACACCCAATTCCGACGCCATCATTCTGTCATGCAATTCTGATTTCATCGTTTCAATACATCCTTCACATCAAGGGAAATGGATTCATTCAATTTATTCTGAGGAAAAGAACCGGGAAAGAGTGTCTCCCAACCCGCCCCACATATCAGGTTTCAGCGTCATTTGGTGCTCATGCAGGAGAACCGTTGATTGGGAAGGTCAGGAAGGGAATCCTGTGCTCCTCGTTCCAATTTCTTTGCGCCAAGTACGTCCCATCCTCTCGCGCCGCTGCACGCTCCAACACGAGCAACGGCTCCCGAACCTCAAGCACGCAAAAGCCTTGATAGCCCAGAATGTCGAATTGGGTTTTCTCTGCGAAAGACGCACGATGGTGGCCAGTGGAAAAGACAACATGGTCTTTTTTGATCGGCCCCTGGGGACCAATTGATACATAAAGGTAGGGACAATGAATACGGCTACAATGGCAAGCCCGATCGAAATCAAGGGATTCGGTTTGGGTTCGTCTGTTTGTGAGTCAAAGGGATCAGCCATGGACCATACTCTACAACACCGGCCCTGTTCCTGCACATTCCCAAAGGGAAGGCTGACAACAACGAGCCTCGGGCGCACCCGCCAATCATGGAAGGCAAAACAAGATTCTTGTTTTCGCTCCTATGGTTTCTTAGATGGCTTTAGGATCGGACGAAGGAGATAGAGTAAGCGCAGCTTCTTTAACTGCCGCATCAGAGGCAAGCAACAACGCTATCCATCGCGTTTCCTCTCGACTTTCCAATGCAATCTTTACCACCATGGTTAGGGGCACTGAAAGAATCATCCCCACAGGCCCCCACACCCATCCCCAAAACACTAACGACAAAAACACAGTCAGCGTAGAAATACCAAGTCGCTGTCCCATGAGTTTGGGTTCGACCACATTGCCAAACACCACGTTCACCACAACATACCCTGCTGCCACAAGAAGTGCTCTCCCTACTCCAAATTGAATAAATGCCAGCAGAACCGCAGGCGCTCCGGCAATAATAGACCCCAAGTTGGGAATGTAGTTGAGTAAAAAGGCGAGTAACCCCCACAACACCGGGAAGTCCACGCCCAGGACCGCCACCCAAATCCCTACCACAAGCCCGGTTCCAATGCTGACCGCTGTTTTGATAGCCAGCAAGTGCTGAACGTCATAGGCGAACTGACTAAATGATCCTACTGATTGTTGGTCGTGACCCCAAATAAATTGAAGTTTCCGCCAAAAGGCAGATGATTCCATCAACATAAAAATCACGGTCATTAATATCAGAAAGGAGTTAGTAAAAATGCCTCCTAACCCTGATAACAATTTCGCTCCAAGTTCCATGGCCGCGCCGGGATTCACGTGGGTTAGCAAATCGGGTGAAGAGATGGCCATGCCATTTTTTTGTAGCCAGTCAAAAAACGTTCCAAGTTCTTGATGCAGCCGAACTTCATACCGAGGTAAGGCCTGAGAGAAATCATCAACCGACGTGCCGATCATGGCACCGATCGCGACTCCTATTCCCAACACACCAAGCATGACGATTAACAATGCCAACCCCGACGGGACTCTTTTACTCTCCAACCACATCATGGGCCCAGCACAGATAATGGCCAAGAACATTGATAACAAGAGTGGAACGAGAATGGCATGGCCAGCCCGCATTCCTGCCACTAGGATGATCAACCAACCTGCGGTGGCTAAAAATGAAATGCCGGATGTTTTAGAATAATTGGCAATCATGACGTTTGGTTGTGAACTGGAAGGAAACTTTAATCGAGTCTACTGCTTCCCAAGGGAAATCAAGTGAGGATATCCTGTCACAAAATCATGGGTCCGTCTAGCAGAGATGTGACATGATTAAACACACAGGGATCAGGACAGCGATGGACAATGGATTTTAAGTAGGACTTTAGAAAACAATAAAGGGAATGTTGAAAAAAGCCGCCAGCCTTCGCTAAAGCTACGGCTGACAAGCCAGCGGTTCCATGCCTGCTGAAGCGGCTTCGCGTAGGCAGGTCGCCCTTTTGCCGTGCTCACGTACTATGAGTACGCTCCGCGCGTCAAAAGGGCT
>CAYMQW010000118.1:0-6839 GCA_964392595.1 uncultured Nitrospiraceae bacterium | reverse complement strand
CGACTTGATCCAAGACCAGCATGCCGATGTCTTGGATGAAGGAAGCCATAAAGATTTCTTCCGAGTCCGATCGATCACAGGCCTGGGCCAGCGCCAAACCTGCTGACCCTGAAATCAAGGCACGACGCCAAAATTTACTATGGTCTAATCCGACATCCTGTTTTCGTCGGAGCGAACTGACCAATGAAAATGATAGCGCCAAGGAAAGAATGCCATTCAGCCCAATGAGCATGATGGCTTTGGGTAGGGCCGTGACCTTTTTCTCATGGGAATACAGGGCGGAATTGGCGAGGCGCAAAATCTTTACAGATAGGGCTGGATCAAGTGTGAGAATACGCACGACATCATCAATATCTATCTCCGGATTTTTGACCACGTCCATGATTTGAAGGGCAACCTTGGGAGGGCTAGGTAACGAAGTGCACGATTGCAACTTGGTGATACACTCTTCTGAGAGGGAAAGATCTTTCATACAATCCTCAATGTACTCAACCGACTTCGATTATATTGAGAGAGACATGCCCTAAGACTTACTAATTGTTGGTATCGGAAACTCGACTCATAAATCTTTAATTTTGGTGGGTAGAGCTCTTGAGGCGGGTTCTAAAAACCTTTTAACTTCAAAACCTGGCAGTGTAGGAATATCGGATATCCTCGAAACAAGAGAATAGACGGTTATTCCTGAGATTCCCGAACCAATCTCTTATAGATCATTTTTCGCCCGATAAAAATAAGGAGGCCAGATAGCCCCAACGTGATAGGGACAAACACCCCAGAGGCAACTGACGCGCTCGCAATCCAGCCAAGCTTTTCCAGAGCCTTGAACACGTAACTCCCGAGGCCGCTCAGATAATACGAAATAACGATGATCGATAATCCCTCAACCGTGCGTTGAAGAATGGCTTGGCTCCGGGTGGTTTTATCCACACTGCGCAAGAGTTGTAAATTCTGATCCTGAAGGGCCAAGTTTTGGTCTTGGAGTTGTAGCTCGACCTTGGTGCGGATCACCGCAATGGAGCCTTGGAAATCATTCACCAACGCATTGATTCGCTTGACTAACTGCTGGTAGCCATCGGCCACCCCAATGGTTTTCCCATCCACGTATTCGGATATCTGCCGGCAACCCGGTATCGCTTGTTCTTGAAGCGAGATTAAGTTTGATCGAATGATACGGTCGTAGGGCACGGAAGCCGAGAGCCGAAATCGCATGGACTCCGCCAGACGACTGACTTTCATAAAATCTTGCGTGAGCACAGTGAGCCAGTGCTGGAGCTTTTCCGGCCTAGAGGCTTCTATCTCCGTGGTGATCAAACCGCGTTGGTAGAGATGGCGTTGTTCAAACTGATGCACTTGGTCGATGGACTGCGCAAAAGCCTGAAGCGGGAGAAGGATCAGATGGGTATAATTTTCAAGAGCCACAAGCGTATCGATAGCTCGAGCCAATTGATTGAGCAACACATCAAACGATGGCGACATGACAAGATAGCGTTCGCGTTGATATTCATCCGGGGTAAAGGTGGTCATCACGGAAATGTCGTGCCCAAAGATGCGACTGCCGTAGAGCTGCGGGCCGGGCATGGTGTTTTTGACTTCCTCAACTGTGAGGGTGGTGTGCGGGAGAACCAAGATGTCTAAGGCATTGACTTGAATCCCCAAGGGCGACAAGGGCATCACATAGTCAGGAAACATGAGCGGCCCGAATTCGAGCGGTTTTAATTTATCGTCAGGCATGTGCCACACTTGATAACTGTAATATTCAGTGTGAGCTTCCCAGGTGACGAGCAAGCGATCACCATTGGGCGCAACTTTGGCCCCATG
Source organism: uncultured Nitrospiraceae bacterium (assembly GCA_964392595.1). Classification (GTDB taxonomy): domain Bacteria; phylum Nitrospirota; class Nitrospiria; order Nitrospirales; family UBA8639; genus Nitronereus. The sequence continues at coordinate 5,021 of CAYMQW010000118.1, read as the reverse complement.
GCCAAACTTTTCATGAATGACGGTGTGCTCTTCGGGGATATCAAGACAGTGGAGCAGTTGCTGAAATTCCAACCTGCTTTGCGGCCGATCCATGGGTGGATTGGCCATCCGATGCGCGACGTGATGAATATGCGCAGGCACATCGAACCACTCTTCCAAATATTTTTTGGTGGGTTCGTGAAGATGCCGGAGGAAACCGTGGGTGGGAGCTGGTTTTTTAGTATTCATGGTATTTGAGTCTGGCGGGTTTCGCCGATTCTTCCTTTAATAACGTTCTACCCAATCCCTCACGAGGGATCAAGGGGAAAAAGGTATCCCTGTTTTGGGGAGCATTGGGACTTAAGCGTGCCTGAGGGGTTCATGAATGCCTCACAGACCTTGACTCATGAAATCGGTCTGACTAGAGTTCCATCTTTTCCATCAAAAAGATGTCTATTCTAATCGAGTCATCACAAAAAAGGTACGCTCAATCATGAATACTGTGTGGAAATCTCCAGCCGTGATTGCAACCAATCTTGCCAACCTTGGACAGAAGCGGCAAGGCAAGGTTCGAGATATGTATGATTTGGGCGATTGCTTGTTGTTAATTGCCAGCGATCGGATTTCGGCCTTTGATGTGGTCTTGCCGGAAGGCATCCCCGGGAAAGGCTATGTGCTCACACAATTGTCCAAGTTTTGGTTTGAACGTTTATGGGAAGAAGGTGGGCTGGTTCCACATCATTTGCGGACGATGGATCCTGATGATTTCCCTGATTCGTGTAAACCCTATGTCGACCTGTTGGCAGGCCGCAGCATGATTGTGGAAAAGGCCGAACCCTTGCCGGTGGAATGTATCGTGCGCGGCTATCTGTCCGGGTCAGCGTGGAAAGAATATACAAAACAGGGCACTGTGTGCGAACAGGCCTTACCTGCGGGGTTACGGGAATCCGACAAATTTACCGAGCCCCTGTTCACGCCTTCGACGAAAGCCACCGAGGGACACGATGAAAATATTTCATTTGAAAAAATGAAAACCATCATTGGCGATCAGCTGGCCGAACAAGTCAAAATGATCAGTATCACGATGTATCAACGGGCAGCGGCATTGGCAAAAGAGCGTGGTATCATCATCGCCGATACGAAATTTGAGTTTGGACTGCATCGGGACACGAAGCAGCTTTTGGTTATCGATGAAATACTCACACCGGACTCTTCTCGCTTTTGGCCCAGAGATCAGTACGAAGCTGGCAAATCGCAACCCAGTTTCGATAAACAATTTGTTCGGGATTATCTGGATTCGGTGGGCTGGGATCATAACCCGCCCCCTCCACACTTACCGGAAAAGGTCGTGCGACAAACAAGTGAAAAGTATCGTGAAGCACTAGAACGTCTCATCTGATTATGGTTTACAAGAACCTCCCCCCGTGAAGGTGGAGGGCCTACGATTGGCCTTCTGGCTTCCATTCCTACCCTCGTCCGACGTTTCTCATTACTCAGCCGTTTTCAAACTTGTTAGGATTATTTTTCATCTTCTTCAACATGTGACGTTTTTTGAATAACTACGATGGTTTATCGATTCCTTGTTTCGATACTGATCCTGTGGTTTTTGACGAATTGTACCACCGCACCACCACGGATCGTCGATTGAACCTATCCGTTCGACGAACAGACAGTGTATTGGCCCAATAACAAACACTTTCACCGGCAAGACACGGCAAGAGGCATTACCACCAACGGCTACTGGTATGCATCGGGGATATTTTCAGCATCGGAACATGGCGGGACACATCTCGATGCACCCGTACATTTTGCCTCTTCCGGAACGAGCCTTGATGAGATCCCGGTGGAGAGTCTGCTGGGGCCGGTCGTTGCCCTCGATATTCGCAAGGCATGTCAGGAAAATACAGACTACGAACTCACGGTAAAAGACCTTCACAATTGGGAACAGCAGTATGGTCTCATTGAGCGGAATGACCTTGTACTCCTTCGAACCGGATGGGGAGCCTATTGGCCCGATTGCTAACAATACCTTGGCAGATCAACACCGGATAATTCTCTCACCTTGCATTTTCCAGGTTTTTCGGCAGAGGCTATGGCCTTTCTTGTCCACAAGCGGCAAATTCGTGGTGTGGGTATTGATACCGCCAGTATCGACCCTGGACAATCAATAAAATTTCAAGCGCAGCCAACAGGTACGCCATCGAAAATGTGGCGTATTTAGACCACGTACCTCCTCGAGGAGCCACAGTGTATGCACTACCAATATAAGATAAAGGAGGGAACTGGCGGCCCAGTCAGAATGATTGCTGTAATTCCATAACCCTGACCTTTTCAGGAAAAGAAACAACTTCAGGAGAAAAAAAGGAACAACCGATGATCACCATTTCCCTCATGGGACAATTAGAAACAGCCGATGGCGAACGCAGCTTCGCCTGTGAGATTGAAGACGCCATACCGATCAAACAATTGCTTCGACAGCAAGGGCGCAAGCTTCGTCAGGTCACAAGACTACTACGGGAAAAACGAGTCATGGTGACCGTAAACAGACGTGTGGCCAGCGAAGATACGCAAGTGTATGACGGCGACGAAATTAGTCTCGTCGCCCACGATGGTGGGAGTACAAAAGGACTGAATCCATCATTTTTTTTTAAAATCTGCCTTCTTCGCCATGCACAGGGCTAGGAGCCGGTCCGGAATTAGCGATCGTGACGAGGAGGTGCTGGTTTGAGTCAGATGTTTCGATCCTTTGAGGCGATAGTGGGACTATTCAACGAAAACGGGGAAGGTTGAAAAAGGCTGTTCAGCAAGGCCGCAGGGTTTTTGGCGCACGGAGCGTACACGGAGTACGTGAGCACGCCAAAAGCCCGAGAACGCAGCTGGCGGCCTTTTCCAACATTCCCCGAAAAGGATCGGAAGATCTGGCCACATCCAGCGCATTCGTAGTAGATCAGTCTAATCTGGAACAGGCTCTTAAAAACGCAAAAGGGCCGCTACTACGGTAGCGACCCTTTTGTGTTTACTGAAATAATGAAGCCTAGTACGTCTCGGCAAAATGGCCTCTGGCGACGCAGAAGAAATTAAAAGACAGGAACACCCAATTCAACAATTACTTCTTTACACCGAGAATCGAATCCTTTGCCGCTTTGGCCACCCTGAATTTAACCACTTTTTTGGCCGGGATCTTAATCGGCTCTCCCGTTTGAGGATTCCGACCTATTCGGGCTTTGCGGTGAGACAACACCAATTTTCCAATACCTGGAAGGGTAAAGGCATTTTTCGCTTCTTTGTAAGCCAGTGCTGCCAAGTTGTCTAGTAACTCTGTTGCGGTCTTCTTCGTCACACCAGATTTACCAGCAAGGTGATCAGCGATCTGGGACTTGGTCATCGCTTTTCCCATACAGACCTCCCTTTCATGAGTGTAAGATAATGTGGGTAGCGCTCAACAAAATTGAGAACCAACAGTGGACAATCCACTGATTTATGAATCGAACTTCGTATTGTCCCAAGTGAATCCAGAAACTAGACGAGATGGGCCAAGATACTACCGAAAGCATCCTACCCTGTCAACCACAAAACATGCATGAATGCAGGAAAATATTCGATTCAACAATCAACACAGAATCTGTTCTACGCTTGATGGCCGGGCGCTTGACACGGTAAAGTTGAAATTCGACGATTCCTGCAATTTTTTGAATGAATTGAGGGCCAGAATGGGTAAATAAATTCCTGTATTTTCCGTGACTAAGATGGATGAGGCTGGTGATACCCTCATCTATTGCTTGGTATTTTGCCAACGAGAGGAGCCGCCCCCGTTGCGCTTGTTACTCGACTTTCTTAAATCAAAAAGCCAAGTGCCCCTTGTCCCTAAAATGGACCCAGAAGCGCTTGAGGACTGGAGTTGGGTACAAATTGCCTTGGGTTACCATCGTGAACGAAAACCAATCCAATTATTTTGCATTCGTAACCAAGGCACCTATCAAGATGTGTTTGAACAGGAGCAAACCGGATTCAGTAACCAACTGTCGGCCTTTGGTGGTCAGGAAGCTGAAATTGCCAAGGAGTTTGTGGTTCGCGCAAAGTTTATCCTCACAGCTCGACTCAATAAGTCTGACATCACAGACGAAGGCTACGATTTTAACGGGTGGATTTTAGAATTTTTCCAGGACAACTGCACTGGTCTTGTACAAATCGATGAGCAAGGGTTCTTTTCCTCCAAAGGCGAACTGATCGTTGATATGCAAAATGACCCAGAGGAGGATTTTTTCGTCCCGCAGATCAAACCCTCATAAGGATTGTGATCCGTAAGGCGTGAAAGAAGCACCTCTTTTTTTCTCCTACGCTTCACGCTTCACGGATAACGCTTCACGTGCCGTAGACCCAAAGGTTCGTTGAGGGATATCGGCCACGGCCCCTCGATACCCAATTCCGTCTTTGATCACTTCGACCAACGCGCCTTGGTCGAACAAGGCCGGATTCTCAATCACATCACTGGCACACAGGAGAAGGTCTGCCCGTTTTCCAGGGACAAGACTCCCTGTATCATCTTGCCCGATTCGCTCGGCTGCCAATCCTGTCCCCGCATACCACGCTGAAAGCGGAGAGAGGCCATCCTGTATCAACGACACAACTTCCATGTAATTGCGTCCGTGCATGTTCGGCAATATAGGATCGGTTCCCGTTAACATTTTTAGTCCACTCGCGTGAGCAATCCGAACGGCTTCCGCATGGACCTCTGAAACTTGTTGCACTTTTTCCATCACAAAGGGCGTGAGCCCTTCCGCCGAGGATAAAGATCGGCTAATCCAGGACGTGGGGGTCACGGTACACCCTTTGGCATACGCCCGTTCCGCCAAGTCCTGATCCATAAAAGAGATATGTTGAATATCCTTCACCCCGCAGTCGATAGCCAACCCAATCCCGCGTTTACTGTGAGCATGAGCCGCGACCATGAGCCCTCGTCCCGCAGCCTCATCACAAATGGCGTCAATTTCCGCTTGAGTAAAATCGCGGTCCTCTAATTTATCAGAAGGTGAGACCACTCC
>CAYMQW010000117.1:0-6864 GCA_964392595.1 uncultured Nitrospiraceae bacterium | reverse complement strand
GTGAGTTTCATCACGACCCAGATACGGAAGCGCATCAACGAAAACCCAGCCTGCGCGAAGACAATTCAGCGGATTAACGGCTATGTCATAAAAAAAGCAACCTGACCCCTTAATGCCCCCTTAACCGTCCACCGTTCTGGACAAGGCCTTCTACTCTCTTAAGCAGTCGTGTATCAAAGAGAAGAAAGTCCGATTGACGTGTCTCTGACTGTTCAGGAGGATGATTCATGATAGGATCCTTGTCCATGCTAGAAGGATTTCCACTCCCTACCATATGCACAGCCATGGGGTGTATTGACAATATACTATGCCTTTGATGAAGGAATAACTAGATCACCTGTTGAACTAGGATTTCGGCTCAAACGAATAAGGGGGCAGACATATTTACTAACTCATGCAAATGAAGGTTGTACGGTAGAGAGGCACACAATTGGTCTTGGAGTCCACGAGATCGTGAACCTAGAAACAGCAGTTGGATCACAAAAGTCCGTGCAGGCTCCTAGGTTAAGGGTTCCCGACGCACAGCACCTTCTTTTCACCCAACAACTCAACGAATTCAGTAGACAGGGAAGATGAAAAGGGAAAGATAGAGGTCCTAACAATTACGTTGCAACTGGATCAAGCATTTCATTGGTGGGTGAAAAAATCACTAGCATCAGGCAGCCATCCGTCGTAGACGTGTCATAATGAATCGTGTTGGCTTCTGCACGGTGATAATCTCCAGGATGGAGAAGGCGGTCCCCGACGAAACACGTTCCCTCTAATACATAAAGTTCTTCAGGTTTGTCATGCCGATGGGCAGCATAATTACAACCAGCATCCATTCGCGCGAGGGCGGTCATCCGGCCTTGTTTCTGATCAAAGAATAGGGGTTTGAGTCTGATGCCTGACCCCACATCCTGCCAGCCCTCATCTCCTGAATGAACAAACGTTAAACCTACTGACACCGATGCAGTTTGGTCGGAAGCCGTTTCATTTCTTAACGAAGATGACACGGATTCCTGTTTCATTCGCTCGAACAATTTTGCACGAAGTGCAGCCCGAGCTTTAACAGGGTTCACTCCGACTCCAAGTTGGCCAGCAACGTTTTGAAAACTCTCTACCTCCTGTCGAACTGAGGCTTCTTCAGGAATACGCTTTTCAAAAAGTTGAAGCTCCTCTCCTTCCAAAGCCCCTAGCGCGTACAAGGCAGCTTGGCTGAGGATTTCTTCATTTGGTTCGTGCTGACTCATGAAGCCAACCCTTCTTGAAACGGCCCAAGATAGTTTCGCAGTTTGATCATACCTAATCGAATCCGCGTTTTGACAGTGCCCAAAGGCTTACCAACCTTTTCGGCAATTTCACTCTGACTATATCCCCCAAAATAGGCCAGTTCAATGACCTCTTGCTGCTCCGAGGAGAGCGATCCCAGAGCCTGTTGTACCAGATTTCGTTGTTCACTTTTAACACTTTGGACTTCAGGGTCAGCCAAAGGATCGCAGGACGCTTCAATGTTATTAAATGGTTCATGGCTCGTGCGCTCAGCCTTCCCAACCCTTAAACGGTCAATCGCTCGACTCCTGGTGAGTACGGCTAACCACACGATGGGCTTACCTCGCTCCTGATCAAACTGCCTGGCCTTCCTCCACACTTGCATATAGACATCCAGCGTCACTTCCTCGGCAGCGGCAGGATCATCCAACACCCGAAGAGCCAGCCCAAACACTTGCGGACTGGTTTGATCATATAACGCCCCCAAGGCCTCTTCGTCACCATTGGCCGTCCGGACAATGAGTTCAGCTAATTCCTTATCATGAAAGTGAGGATCGAGGTCTACAGACATTTCCGATACACGCATTTCTAATACACGTCCCTTATCGATAGTACGAGTCCAGTCAACTCATTGGATTCATTTTTTTACATTTTCTCGGAATGTCAGTTTTCATTTCACCTGTGGCATACAACTTTACCACAAGTGCAAGAGTCATCCAAATCAATACCAAACCACCAATAAAGCGTTTTCTACAATGAATCTAAATAAAATTTACACACAATAAATCCAAACACACATCGACCATCGTAATGCTTAGTGAAACTTCCACATTGGCCAAGTGAGGAAAGCCACGACATTTTAGTATAGGTAAACTCACTCCCATCTGTTGATCATCAATCAACGGGGATCAAAAGGAGAAAAGAAAAATGGACATTCGTCAAATTCTCGCTGTCACGTTATTTGGAATGACGTTAATCACAACAGGATGCGCCGAGCACATGAGCATGATGAAAGCCTCACACGTATCTCTGTATGAGCGACTTGGCGGAAGACCAGCCATTACCGCAGTAGTGGATGAATTTGTGGGACGAGTCGCCAAGGATTCTCGCATCAATAGCCGATTCGCCAACGCGAACATTCCCAAGCTGAAAGTACGGCTGGTCGAACAAATCTGCCAAGTATCCGGAGGCCCCTGCACATACATGGGCCAAGACATGAAAACGGCCCATGCGGGAATGGGCATTTCCAATGCAGAATTTGGAGCCCTTGTTGAAGACCTGATTGCCGCCCTTAACCAATTCAACGTTCCGAAACAGGAGAAAGACGAATTATTAGGTGCGTTGGCCGCGTTACAAAGCGATATCGTTGAACGATCGTAATTAAAGAATGGAAAGGATCCCTAACGTAAAGTCTTTCTTTGTGCCACTCATCCCACAGGCTCATTCAAGGAAGTCTCATAGGGATACCTAAGTGGGCCACATGAAAGTATGGAGAAAAAAAACGGCAAACCACGAGGCAGCCACATGACCACCTCACCCTGAAAGGAAGCACATCATGAAGAAGTCAATCACAGCTTTAACCTTACTCGCGTTGTCAACATTCCCTGGAATGCCGACGCTTTCAGTTATGGCCTCCAGCCATATGGATGCCCCACAGATCACCTTTGATGATCCAGCGAATACGACAGACGTGTATGCGTTTGTCAGTGACGTGAATGGAGAAGAATATCTCACGACCGCACTGGGCGTGTATCCATTCGAAGAACCTGGTATCGGCCCGAATAATTATCGATTCGACGACGACGTCCTGTACGAGATTCATGTCGCGATTGGTGACAGGAATGTGAAGAAAGGACGCAAGACCATAAGTTATCAATTCCGCTTCGACACGAAGTTTCAAAATCCAAACACGATTCTCCAATCATACTTAGGCCCTCTGGAAGGCCCGATTGATGATGAGGGATTCGATGTGAATCAAAATCTTCGTCAACGGTACAAAGTGACTAAAGTCGATCATCGATATGGCAAGCACCGTGGCCGAACGGTTCTTGGCAGAGGAAATGTTCCTCCGAACAACCAAGGCCTCGTCACTCGGTTTTATAACCAACAGGCGAAGGGAGAAAATCCGGCAGTGGGTGGCGTCGATGACGAAAACAACCTCGACAGGTTCACCAGAGAAGCCATAGCCGAACTGAAATATGGGCACCGTGTTTTCGCGGGCCAACGGGATGACGGGTTTTATGCCGACATTCAATCAATCTTTGATTTGGACTTAACGTTTTCAGGGCCGAACAAACCCTTCGACAGCCAAGGAGGGTTCAATATTCACATGATCGTGTTGCAGATTCCACTCAGTGAGCTGGGCGGGTCTGAACAGATTGTTGGCGTGTATGCCACGACAAGCCGCGAGAAAGTCAGAGTCCTCAGAAATCGGAAGGGATATTCACCGAAAATCGGCCGCCGATATGTGCAAGTCGCACGACAGGGAAATCCATTGTTCAACGAGGCGTTAGTCGCCATCGTTGACAAGGACCGCTATAGCCGCACGTCACCCACCAAAGACAAACGCTTTTTTGAACAATACGCATTGACTCCAGAGCTGGTTGCGGTATTACAACCGTTGCTAGGTCTGGATGATAGCCTGTTGACCAATCGATTCGACCTGGCGGGAATTTTCATTCCAGATCTGATTAAGGTTGATCTTTCTACTGGTCCGGCTCATTTGGCTGATAACAACGATCCCGCGTTCAACCGGTTGGGTATTTTTGGCGGCGACACGCTGGTCAGCACGCAGGATCCGGGGTTGTTCGGAAACTTCACGGTTCCCGGTGGATTTCCCAATGGCAGACGGTTCGGAGACGACGTGGTGGACATTACCGTCATCGCAGCCGCCAGTGACTTACGGGTCAGTCCTCCTATCATCTTTACGGGCAGTGATAACATCGACGGCGTGACACAAAACGACATTACGTTCAACGCTGTGATGCCTTATGCAGCGACGCCATTGAATGGTCGAAATCACGGCCATCATAATTAATCCGCCTTTACCCAGGAGGCACAGTGAACTCTGTGCCTCCTGGCTCACGAACGGAGCTGTTATGTGGAAGCCTCTGTCACGCACCATCGTTGGTTTGGGAATTGCCGGAGTGATGGTCTATGGGATCCTCCTCATTTCGCAACTTCAATTTGTTGAAGATTCCCCCAAGGTCATTGAAGCCCCGGTTTCAAATACTTCACCAGCCAGAAAGACTTTGGCGGATCGAGCTGTTCAACGAGCCAAAGCCATGATCACCAGAAACGCGGATGACTCTCTAGGATACGCCAAACTGGCGGAAGCCTATATGCGCAAGGCGCGCGAGTCGGGGGACTCAGGCTATTACGTAAAAGCTGAAGCAGCCATTCAACATGTGTTGGCTGAACAACCTGATGACTATGCGGCTAGGCGCGTGTTGACTTGGATCGCCTTAGGCAAACACGACTTTTCTCACGCACTTCATTTGGCCACACAGCTTCAAACAGAACGTCCGGATGACTACTGGGTGTACGGCTTACTTGGGGATGCCTACACCGAACTCGGTGATTACCACAAGGCCATCGAGGCCTATCAACACATGATGGATCGGCGCCCCGGACTTCCAGCCTACAGCCGGGCTGCCTACATGCGAACCCTCCACGGGGATTTGGAAGGTGCCATGGAACTCATGCGCATGGCCATACGAGGCGGTGGGCGACGCGACCCGGAACCACTGGCATGGACTCTCGTGCAATATGGCAACCTGCATTTTCACCAAGGACAACTAGGACAAGCCGAGGCCGCCTACCAACAAGCCTTGGATATTTTTCCCAACTACTACATGGCCCTTGCGGGAATGGGGCAAATACAAGCGGGACAACAACAATACACTGAAGCGATTTCACACTACGAACAAGCCATTGCGACTGTTCCCGCACCTGACATGATCGGGTATTTGGGGGATTTGTACACGTTAGCCGGCCAGAAGGAACAGGCCGAACGGCAGTACCAGCTCGTGGAATTCATCGAACAGGTCAACGACATGAACGAAATCATGTATAGCCGACAGTTCGCATTGTTCTACGCCGACCATCATCGAAATTTGGACACCGCTCTTCGACTCGCTGAAGCAGAGCAAGGTCGGCGGAACGATATCTACACGCAGGATGCGTTGGCGTGGGTGTACTACCACATGGACCGTATGCCTGAGGCCTGGCAGATCATGGAACAGGCCTTGCGTCTCGGGACCCAGGATGCGTCGTTGTTATATCACGCGGGCATGATTGCCAAGGGCATGGGTAAGACGGACAAAGCCAAACAGTATTTAACTCAAGCGCTCACGTTAAATCCCTATTTTTCACCTCGTAGCGCAAGCCTAGCGAAAACCGCACTCGAAGAACTGACTGTATCCGTGAACACCGATGGGGGAAGCCATGAATCACATGAGTCGAACACGCAAGCGTGATCCTCTTATCAGATTGGTTGCGTTGGCCCATTTCTTGATGGTGTTGAACGCCCTTGGACTCACGCTGCCATTTCAAGTGATGGCCCATCCAATGGGAAACTTCAGCATCAATCAGTTTTCGGAGTTGGAGATTGGCCAACAGGTGGTTCGGGTACGATATGTGATCGACATGGCGGAAATCCCCACGTTCCAGGAAATGCAACAACACAACTTCATTCCGGACCAAAACCATCCCACAACCATTCCCTATTTGAGTCAAAAATCCAAAGAACTTCAAAGGGGACTCTCGCTCACATTCAATGAGCAACCATTACCTCTCAGGATTCAATCAACCGACATAACCTTCCCATCCGGTGCCGGAGAACTTCCGACCCTACGCATGCTCATACTCTACGAGGCCTCCCTACCAACATCCAGTGGGGATTTGGTGTATGAAGATCATAATTTTTCCGGTCGTACGGGATGGAAAGAAATCATTGCTCGTGCCACGGATGGCATAACGTTGACGGGTTCTTCAGTTTCTCAGGTCAGCCAAAGCCAACAACTGACGACCTATCAACAAAACTTGCTTCAAACGCCCCCTCAAGATCGCAAAGCAACGGTGACCTTCGCGTTAGATTCCTCGCAACAGTCAGCCACCGAAGTCGCCTCTTCTCTTCCTTCGATAGACCCTCTCACGCCAAGTGTAACAAGGATTACTTCTCCACAGAACGCGTTTACGAAACTCATGGTTTCCTCGGATATCACGTTCAGCATGGGGATCATGGCCATGGCTATCGCACTCGGTTTGGGCGCCTTCCATGCACTGGAACCAGGGCATGGCAAAACACTCGTTGCCGCGTACTTAGTTGGATCACGAGGAACTCCCTGGCACGCAGTACTTCTTGGTCTCACCGTGACAGCCAGTCATACCATTGGCGTGTTTGCCTTAGGAGCCGTGACGCTCTTCGCATCCCAATACTTCTTCCCCGAGCAAGTCTATCCCTGGCTTGGGGTCACATCCGGACTGTTGATCATGGGCACTGGGCTTCTCTTGTTGAAAAGAATTACCAAAACGATTCGTCATCAGCATGCTGGGCATCACCATGGACATGGGGAACACCAACATCATGGCCATTCACATAGCCATGATGGT
>CAYMQW010000116.1:4450-6866 GCA_964392595.1 uncultured Nitrospiraceae bacterium | reverse complement strand
CCACAAACTAAAAATGAAGAAGAAGAGGAAGCCTCCCAAGGCCCTCGCTGGATTTAAAATTTTTTAACTTTCAACAAGTACAGTTAAGTTCCCTCACCCCTTTGGGGAGAGGGTAGGGTGAGGGGAAAGACTTATTTAAAAGTTACAAGAAAATTGTAGTCCAACACTTCTACTTTTTTCTCCTATCTCAAAGCAATGAAACCGTGCAAAATAAAAATCTGCGGCATCACCAACCAAATCGATGCGTTGCATGCGATTGATTCCGGAGCCGATGCCTTGGGCTTTGTCTTCTACAAAAAGAGCCCGCGACATGTCAATCCAAAGGTGGTGAAGGCCATCGTGGCCAATTTGCCCCCGTTTGTGTTGCCGGTTGGAGTCTTCGTGAATGAGGAGGCTCAAGTGGTTCGAGACATCATAGATGAATGTGGCCTGGCTCTGGCACAAATCCACGGAGATGAAACCGCGGACTATTGCGAATCCCTTGGTCGTCCGGTTATACGAGGAATCAGACTTCGGGATCGCAACACATTTATGTCCATGGCTGAGTACAAGGGCCGCGCCCGAGTTCGAGGATTTGTGTTAGATGCCTTTTCGGAAAACGCCTATGGTGGAACCGGAAAGACCGCCGATTGGAGCTTGGCTAAAAAAGCCGCACAATCCTTTTCATTCTTGCTCGCCGGCGGGTTAACCCCCGACAATGTGCAAGAGGCCATTCAAAAAGTTCAGCCCTATGGAGTCGATGTCAGCAGCGGTGTAGAAGCCCGTCCAGGCAAGAAAGATCCAGCCAAAATTCAAGCGTTTATTCAAGCTGCCAAACTTGTCTCCATTCCAAGGCAATAGTTATACTCCACCTCAGAGAAGAAACCCCTCACCCTCCCCCACGCCTTCGCCATAGCGCCTCGGCGCGCCGGCAGGTCTCCCCTCAGGAGCGAGGGTTAAGAAAATACCCTTTTACGATCGATACACATGCCATCTAATCCTGACAAACGTGGTCGGTTCGGCAAGTATGGAGGGCAGTATGTTCCTGAGACCCTCATGCCAGCCATGTTGGAACTTGAAGCCGTGTATGCCCGCGTGCGTCGAGACCGAACGTTTCAAAAAGAACTCCAAAACTGTTTAAAACAATATGTCGGACGGCCGACTCCCCTCTACTTCGCCAAGCAACTGACTAAGACCTTAGGCGGCGCGAAGATTTACCTCAAGCGCGAAGACCTCTGTCACACTGGCGCTCATAAAATCAATAACGCCGTTGGCCAAATGCTCATGACCAGGCGCATGAAAAAGCAACGAATTATCGCGGAAACCGGTGCCGGGCAACACGGGGTTGCGGTTGCGACCGTCGCCGCCATGTTTGGGCTTGAAACCGAAATCTATATGGGCACGGAAGATATGGAACGCCAATCCCTGAATGTCTTTCGCATGCGGTTACTCGGCGCCAAAGTCACAGCTGTGAATGCCGGCAGCCGCACACTAAAAGATGCAATTAGCGAAGCCATGCGCGATTGGACAACCAACGTTCGCACCACCCATTACCTGCTTGGCTCAGTGTTAGGCGCGCATCCGTATCCAATGATGATTCGGGACTTTCAATCCGTCATTGGACGCGAGGCCCGTCGTCAAATCCTCGCAGCCGAAGGAAGATTGCCACATTGCTTGGTTGCCTGCGTTGGTGGGGGCAGCAATAGCATTGGATTGTTCTACCCATTTGTGAAGGACAAGAAGGTGCAGATGGTCGGAGTCGAAGCTGCCGGGCTAGGATTAACGAGCGGCAAACATGCGGCCCGGTTTTCCGGAGGAAGTCCTGGCGTTCTCCATGGAACCATGACGTACTTGCTTCAAGATAAAGATGGACAAGTCAAGCTCACCCATTCCGTTTCAGCTGGCCTCGATTATGCGGCGGTCGGACCCGAACACAGCATGTACCATGACTCGGGCCGTATTCGCTATACCTCGGCCAATGATCAAGAAGCTCTTGAAGCCTTTGATGTGTTGTCTCGTGAAGAGGGCATTATCCCCGCGTTGGAAAGTGCACATGCTGTGGCCGAAGTAGTCAAACTCGCCCCGACGATGAAGAAGAATCAAATACTTATCATGAACCTCTCCGGTCGTGGTGATAAGGATGTGAATCAGATTGCTCGGATGCGCGGCATCCCGCTATAACCATGATCTCAACGTCCAACCGAATTTCTGAAACCTTTAACACCCTTCGCGCCAAAGGCGAGAAAGCCTTGATTCCCTATATCATGGCCGGGGACCCCTCTTTGGCAGACACTGAATCGCTTGTCCTCGCCTTAGAACAAGCTGGAGCGGACCTCATCGAACTCGGCGTTCCTTTCTCCGACCCCATTGCCGATGGACCGGTGATTCAAAAAGCCGCGGAACGGGCTTTATTGTCTGGCACCTCACTTCGACGCAT
>CAYMQW010000116.1:0-4440 GCA_964392595.1 uncultured Nitrospiraceae bacterium | reverse complement strand
TGGCACGGTAAAAACGTTGCGCACAAAAACCAAAATCCCACTCATTCTCATGACCTACTACAACACGATTATGGCCATGGGCGAAGAGACTTTTTGCCAGGAAGCGGTGGAAGCAGGGGTCGATGGGGTCATCGTTCCTGACATGCCGCCTGAGGAAGCGGATACCTTGCAGATGGCCGCCCAAGCCAATGGTCCCTGCTTAATTTATCTGCTAGCGCCAACCAGCACTTCCAATCGAAAAACAGAGGTCATTCGCCGAACGCAAGGATTCATCTATTATGTTTCCATCACCGGCATAACCGGAGCCAAACTTCACGGGTTTGCTGACATCGAAAAAAATGTTCGCGCCCTGCGGAAAAAAGCGAAAAAGCCCATTGCCGTCGGTTTTGGGATTGCCACACCAGATGACGCTAGACAAATGGCAGCATTTGCCGACGCGGTAATCGTCGGCAGCGCCCTCGTCAACAAAATTGCCGAACATCAACAGGATCCTGCCCTCATCCAACAAGTTTCCACCTTCATCCAACAACTCAAATCAGCCATTCGAACAAATGGCCATCCAGCATCACGATAGTTCTTCTTGTTGAAGATTCCTTTTCCACTCATCTTGACATTCCTGTGTTGGCCAGTTAGTTCTTCCCTGTGTGTGAGGTATGAATAACTTCACCCCAACCCTCGCCCCGGGGGAACCAACCTACGCGAAGCCGTTTTCAGCCTTCGTAGCCACTTCGGCGAAAGAGGCTCGGCGAAAAGAGAAGGTTCGGGTGACGGGAAATCCTCATTTGAAAACTATATTAGGGGCCCTCTACCCCGTAAAGGTGTACATCCGCCTTTGGCTATCTCTCTCGAACATCTCTCACAGGTTCTGTCGGAACTCACGCCTTCCTTGGTCGGTGGAAAAATTCAAAAGATTCATCAACCATTACCGGACTCTCTCTCCTTTGAAATCAGACGACCTGGTCAGACCATCACACTCTTTATCTCCACCCACCCGCAAACCGCGCGGCTCCATGCTTTAACTCAGCGTCTGCCCAATCCAATCACGCCTCCCCAATTTTGTCAGTATTTACGAAGTCATATTCTCGGCGCTCAGATTAATCAGGTGAGGCAGGTCCCGGATGATCGAGTGGTTTTGATTGAACTTTTGGTCAAACAAGTAACGCTTTTTCTTGTTGTCGCACTCACGGGTCGCTCTGCGAATCTTTTCCTAGTGAACAAAAAAAACGAAATCGTCCGATCAGTAAAACCCGACAGCCAGGGACCGCAACGAATCCAGACCTATTTCAATATGGATCGCACACAAGACCGAGACGAATCTGATGCTGATTCCATATCCGATTCATCACCCAGGACATTTCCCATTTCGACAATGCTGGAACAAACATACCTTGCCCTTGAGCAACAACAGGCGCTACGGCAACACCAAGAGCAACAACTCGCAGCTCTACGCAAAGCCATGAAAAAGACACAACGCCGGGTCAATGCATTCACGCAAGACCTTGAGAAAGCGCATCGATATTGCGAATATGGCCGCTATGGAGAACTCCTCAAAGGGCAACTGAGCCAGATACAAAGAGGTCAAACCCAAATCACCCTCATTGATTACTATGATGAAGGACTCCCGGAACTGACCCTTCCCCTAGACCCCTCGAAAGACCCAAATTGGAATCTCAATGACTATTTTCGAAAATACAGAAAATTCACGGGTGCCGAACGCGAAGTTCGCCCACGCCTTAAAAAAGTCCAAACGGAACTCGCCACACTCACCGAAGAATTTCAAGCAGCAGAACGTGGCGAGATGAAACAGACAGAACTCCCCCTTCCCACACTCAAGCTGGCAAAGCCCAAAGTACCTTCATCCAAAAAACCGAAAACGGCTACACCTTATCGGCGATACCTCTCGGAGGACGGGTTTTCCATACTTGTTGGAAAAAGTGCCAAAGATAATGATGCAGTGACCTTCAAGGTATCCAAACAAGACGACATGTGGCTCCATGCTCGTGGCACCTCAGGGTCACACGTGATTATAGAACTGGAAAAGAAAAAACAGGTCCCGTCTGAAACATTAAAGGATGCCGCCACACTGGCATTGTTTTATAGCGATTTGCGGAAAAGCGGAAAAGGCGAGGTTATCTACACATTGCGAAGTAATGTGCGAAAACCCAAGGGGGCCAAACTCGGTTCAGTTACCGTCACACAGGAAAAAACCACATGGGTCTATGTAGACCAAACCCGTCTGGACCGCCTTAAAGACTCAGTCGTGTCCTAAGAGAGAATTTGCCTCAGAAAGCCAGATGGCTATCTTTCCAGGATCAAGAGATCAGAGTTCTTGATATATCTGAGCCTGTTGCACAAACCCATTGCAACCCAGGTAAAACTAACTATATGCTCCTTGCCTGCTCATACGAAGGAGGATTCCCCTGGGTTACAACTTTCTGCCCTATGATCGTGACCAACTGTATTTGCTGCCGCCGGCCCTGCAGGACTGGCTACCTGAGAGCGACTTGGCCTGGTTTCTCTTGGAATGCCGTGGCCCAGATGAAGCGAGGCGACATTCAGCGCCCGTATCGGGCCGATGGCTGGGGCAACCCAGAACGCACGACCAGCAAGCCGGTCGGCAAGGAAACGGTAAAAAAAGTAAGCCCTGAGCCTTCTGGAGGCAGAGGCTCGCGACAAAAAATTCTCAGGGAAGGCCCACCCCGTCAAGTTCGGTTTAGCAGATAGTTCCCACATGGGTTTGAGCAACAGGCTCTATGATGATGCGGAAATAATGAAAATGGTCAGGACGTTGAGGAAACTCTGCGTTGAACCTTCTCCGCTAAGACTCGACGCAATTCAACCATGCCCAATGTATCGCGTGCGCAATAGGCATGCAAAGCGGATTCTAATCGTTGTCGTTCCACCCAATTCGTTTCCTTGAAGACCATCTGATGATACATCGCTGAAGCCGTAGCCCCATCCCGAATCTCCAAATCGGCGTAACTTAAGGAAGGCACCAAGGTTGGTAACACAGACTTGATAGAAAAAGACCCACTGAATCCCGGATGGTAATAGTGGGATTGGATGACGGAGAGAAGATCCCACAACCGGTGGGTTACCTGAAGCAGTTCCGTTCGTAGGGAAGGCAATAATTCCGCGAGGGCAGTCAACACATATTTCTCATAATCGGAGTAGACACAAATACTCCCCTCTTGCCCTAAGGAGGAGAGAAGGGCAACGGCCAATTCTTCTCGGGGATCCCGGAGTTCCGTACACAAATAGGTTTCGTGCTGAAGGGTCCCATCTTCACGTTCAATATGATTCGACCACTGGGTAGGAACGGGCTGATAGGGACGTGTCCGCGAATACAACGGAATCGCCGGCATGAATGTTTCAAAATCAAGATGGTGGATCGGATAGTGTACCGACTGCAACATCTGCTCTAACTCTGGAGAAAACCATTCCACATTATCCTTCACGCGCTGTTGCAATGCGGACAACTTCACGCGGGAAGGAATTTCATCGATCAGTTCAATGCCCTGCTTCATCATTCGCCTCACGACCTCTTTGGTGCCAGGCAAGTGATAAATCCAGCGTTTGGATTTTTCCTGTGTGCAATGACCCCAAAACGGACATTCGTAAGGCGTATGGCAATGGCCATCCGGTTTCACCACTGGCGGAACCTCCTGAGTTAATACAGCACGCATCTGTTCCAACTGATCAGGAATACCGGATAATCGTGGCAAGACATCTTCCGTAAGGTCTTCCACAACAAAGAGCTGGCGCAGATCGATATCCCCACCTTGAAAGACATAATGCCGATTGATATGCATCAAACAGATATGTGAAATAGCAATGCCCGCCCCCTGTAACACATGCGCTTGTATAGTCAGATCATGATAATGCACGGCTTTCACACGAGAAGAGGCTTTGACTTCAATCAAACGCCACGTCTGCTCCCCGCTTCGCTCCAATATATCCACCCGAATCATGGTCCCCTCATACTGTATCGCTGCTTCAAAAATGGCAGGGATGTCAGGGTTGGCCATGAATGTAGCAGTCCGCTCCAACGCAGCCGCTGATTGGCGATACCCCTCAGTTACGAGTTGCCCACCGAGAAAATACTGTTGCGCCGTGTCGCCAATGTGTTTGCCCATATCCAACATGGCTTGACGCATGCCATCAGTTTCAGCAGCCAACTCTGGAGTATACGCCTCAAAATAGAGACGTTTATGGCACTGGCGACCGGAAAGAAAGCGCGATTTCGACAATCGTGGGCGTTTGGGAATAAAAGTCGTCATTGAATAGTACTCATGAAATAGTTACTCATTTCTAATAAGGCTGTCAGCAAGTAGTTAAGAGGAAGTAGTATGGAGCCGGATACAAAAGAACTCTTTGCTTTTCACTCATAACTCCCTCACCCCTGATTCAAAGTGAAATCACACCAAGACTGCCTTGACA
>CAYMQW010000115.1:0-6913 GCA_964392595.1 uncultured Nitrospiraceae bacterium | reverse complement strand
GTGATTTTCGAAAACTGACTGCGGTGGTGTCGCAGATGGAGGGTGGGGTGTATCTCAACCTGGGCTCGGCCGTCTTATTGCCTGAGGTGTTCCTCAAGACTGTGACGTTGAGCCGTAACCTAGGACGGTCTTTGAAGCATATCACCACGGCCAATATGGATTTTTTGCCGCATTATCGTCCCTTGACCAATGTCGTGAAACGCCCCACGCAAAAAGGCGGGCAAGGCCTGTCGTTAACTGGCCATCACGAAATTATGCTGCCCCTTCTGGCAGCGGCGGTGATTGAAGAGCTGAAAGTGTGAATTGGTTACAAAAATTATTTTGTCTTGTGAGTAATGGCATAATTTTTGTCAATAGCCTACTTGACTCTGAACAGCAACTCTTCAACTTTGAGCTTAGATTTCCACCTTCATTTTTTGTCTTCCGTGATCCCCAAGCGTGTGCAACATGTCCATAATGAATAAAAAAATTCTGGTTGTTGACGACGATCCCGACATCGTTCTGATGTTGACGGACCGATTGGAAGCGTTAGGCTACACCGCCGTGGCCGCTTACGATGGCGAACAGGCACTCGATTGTCTCGAAAGCGAGGAGCCGGGGCTGGTGTTGCTCGACCTCGAAATGCCTCGGCTATCGGGGATACAGGTGCTGAAGCGTTTAGGGCAGACCAAGGTTCTGGAGCAGGAGGGCGGAGCCCATCACGGGATTTGGGAGGGGGATAGCATGCATCCTCCTATTATCGTCATGACGGCTCATGGAACGATTCAACGAGCGGTGGATGCCATGAAGTGGGGGGCCTACGATTTTCTGACCAAACCGCTGGATGTCGATCATCTTACGATTGTCATAGAGAAAACGCTTGAGCGAGAGTCTCTCAAACGTCAGGTAGCCTATCTAAGGCAAGAGGTCGAGTCCCGGTATAGCACTATTGTGGCGACCACTCCTCAGATGCAATCCCTCATTGACCTGGCGAAACGAGCGGCTAATTCTGATGCCACAGTGCTGTTGTTGGGTGAGAGTGGGACGGGCAAAGAGTTATTCGCCAGGTCTATACATCAATGGAGCACCCGTCGCAGCATGCCCTTTGTGATCATCAATTGTGTGGCCCTCCAAGATAGCTTGCTAGAAAATGAACTCTTCGGCCATGAAAAGGGTGCGTATACTGGGGCCACGTCTCTTCAAAAAGGAAAAATCGAAGTCGCGGACGGAGGAACGTTGTTTTTGGATGAAATTGGGGATATGACTCCGGATCTTCAAGCCAAACTGCTTCGGTTGCTCCAGGATCGAGAGTTCCATCGAGTGGGGGGAACGAAATTTGTTCGTGTGAATATCCGGGTACTGGCTGCGACAAATCGTGATCTGCCAAAAGCCGTGAAGTCTGGACGGTTTCGAGAAGACCTCTATCATCGTCTCAATGTGGTAAGTTTTGCCGTTCCCCCATTAAGAGATCGGCCTCATGACATTCAGCCGTTGGCCGAACTGTTCCTCCAACGATCGGCACGCGAGTTGGGAAAACCTGACATGCATCTGACCCAAGAAGCCGTGGCGACAATGCAAGCGTACTCTTGGCCCGGGAACGTCAGAGAATTGGATAATGCCATTTCCCGTGCGGTGGTCTTAGGCACGGAACCGGCCATTGGCAGTGAGCACCTTCGTCTAACCGAAGAATTTCACCAGACCTTATCCTCTTTCGAAAACCTCACCTATCATGATGCGATCGATCAGTATGGCCGCCACCTGGTTGAACAAGCTATTCGACATGCAGGTGGTAATCAAACAAAAGCGGCGGAAGCCCTGGGTCTTCAACGATCCTATCTTGCCCGGTTGGTCAGGCAAAAGAATATTGAGGTCAGGGATATGGGGGAGTCTGTTTAGGGCACCTTTAAAAAATAGCGCTGCTACCGGGAAGGATTGCCCTTATCCCAGCCAGGCTAAAAACTTTGATCGTGGCCATGGATTGTCCATCCATGACGTGTCAGGCAATGGCAACTTGGAGGCTTCTTCAACCGTCAACCATCCGACAGGTAAGTCGAAAAAAGATTTTGATCCACGTCCGGTTATCCAGCTAATCCTTTTAGCTGTTTCGCTTTTTTCTGCCACATCCAACGTTAATCGACAATCTTGTGCTACATAGTCGAGCACCGTTTGATGATCTCCGTCTTTCCAAAGTTGCGGGGCGACTGAACCATCAACATTTGCAGGCTTGCTCATGCCTATGGCTTGCGCTGCGGCATTGAGTTTGATGGGAAAACCTTTCCCGCAAAAGAAGTGAAACATCATGTCTACGTGGCTCACAGCCAATGCACGACAATCATCCGTTTGGCCTGATTCTTCCGCCAAAATATCGAAATCGAATCCGAGCCCATTGTGCGTGACAATGGTATAGCCAGCCTGTGCTTTCATTTTAAGATGTTCAACAAAAGCCGTTAAATCCTGGGGAGTCATTTGTCGTGCGGGCGACCCGTCATCCTTTTTGGAATGAAAGGTCACGGCTGTGGATTCATCGCTACACCACGTCGCCGTACAGGTAATCCCAAGTGGCCGGTAATCATGTAAATCACCGAAATCCTTGGGCAGGATTTTTGCCGTTTCCAGATCAAAAGCCAAATACTTACGCGGCATGTATACACCTTCCTCTAGATTGGCATGAAGGGGCCACCGGTAGTAGCATCCCATTCAAAACTATGATTAGCGTCCTAGTACAGGCACGCATCCAAAATTCCCAGAACATCATTGAGAACGGCCTGAGGAACTTTTTCGACGAACTTGATTTTTCGACTCCCGTAATCAACCGACTTGATCTGTTCGACCATAATGAATCCACTCAGGGCTGACTGATCGGGCACCTTCACGTGAAAAGGATAATCCCTATTCGTCATAGTGACGGGGCACACCATGGCAAGACCAGTGTGCTTATTGAACAGGGTATTGCTTACGACTAAGGCGGGACGTCGGCCTTTTTGTTCATGGCCGGACTGCGGATCGAAGCTCAAGATAACAAAATCCCCCTTTTTCGGGATATAGGCCGGCATTTACCATGCCTCCTTTCCGACTGGAACTCCCCATCCCACTTCTTCAACCGAAGAGCCTTTCGGCATCTTTGAGACCAACGTTTTCAAGTTGTATTTGCCACGGATTTTTTTCAGTGGTTCGATAATAATTTTCTGTCCTTGGACCGACACCTGAACGGGATCACCCACTTTCACGTTGGCGTCCTCCAACAAGGCCTTTGGGAATCTGAGCCCTTGGCTGTTGCCCCATTTTTGCACTTTGGTCACCATGACTGCCCTCCCCTTGAGAAGTAGAAGTATAGCCAAAGTATATCCGACTGAAACTCAGAGCACAATAACCGTTGGTGAGAGTTCCGTGTTGGCGAACGCTTGCTATATTAAGGATTAGGGATATTTGCCCCGCGTCATAGGGCGGACCGGAAGGAAGTTAAAGTATTAAGTCAAAACTTGAGCCCCTGCTTCACTTGTTCCGGCTCTGCTGTATCTGTTTGTTAGCGGGCGTTCAGATTATCGGCTTGAGTTCTCCGGCTTGCATTGACCTTAACGTGCCCTGTCGATCGTCGAACTCGGTTTCGGTAAGCAAGCCCTTTCGATATAGTTGTCTGAGATAATCGGTGGGATCAGCACCTTGTTTTTTTGTGTTGCATTCGTGGCATGAAGCGACAATGTTTCTGTATCCGTTTCCACCGCGATGCAGCTGCGATATGATATGATCGAGTTCACACGATTCCTTGGTGATTTCTCGTAAGCAGTAGAAACAACGGCCCGTTTCCCTTGTGATTAGCGCGTCGACGTAGTCTCGGTTGGCGTAGAAGTCGACGTTTTCAATGTCGACAGACTTTTCTTCAGATGAGGCGACCGGTAGGTCCAAATCGTTTGGCAGATGGACACGAACGCAATGACCGCCTCGCGTTTGCCGAAATTCGATACATCCTTTTTCAGCAAGTGAGCGGATAGTTTTACGTGATCGGAAATCGGAACACCGTAACGCAGCGGACATTTCAGAAAGTGGAATAGTGTGCTCGTCCGTGCCGTTCAGTCGAGTACGCCGAATCAAGTAGTAATAGAGCCCGCGTTCCCAGATGTTGCATTCGAAATGCGGAAACAGGCTGTCTTCGATTTCTTTGATTTCGGACTGCCAGTTCATTTCAGCACGCTAACCATGGATTATCTTGTTCTGTATAAGATCTTACTTCATTGGTCCTGCAGTATAAGCCTTTTGAAATTCTCAAACAATTAACGGCGAAACCCATTTGCCTTGTTTGTTCCCCGTCATGCCCTCGGGAAGTTAGCGGGCATCCAGTCTTTGAGTTCGAAATGCTGGATTCCCGCATTCGCGCCACCATGGTTAAGCATCTTGACGTGTGCCGCGAGAATGATGGGACAAAGGATCATGGGGCACAGGCTTATCCTCATGATTAGTTCTGGGTGGGTACAGAATTTAAAGTCAAAGTTTCCACAGATAATGCCTGACTTTCTCTGATTCACGTCCTCTGTTAGAATCCGCCCGCCTATAAATCGTCAACAAAATCCAGGGTGTTCAAAAAGGCCCGTCCAGCAAGGCCGCAGGGTTTTTGGTGCCCGGAGCGTACACGTAGTACGTGAGGACGACAAAGGCCCGAGAACGCCGCTGGCGAACTTTTTGAACACCCTGGGAGTGAGGTCTTATGCGCTGCATTTTGTTTCGCCATGGCATCGCGGTTGAGTGGCACGATTGGAATGGAGATGACCGGACTCGGCCGTTGACTGAGGAAGGGATCGAGAAAACCAAAAAAGCCGTGAAAGGGCTGGAGCAACTCGACGTTCGCCCCACTCAATTGTTGTGTAGCCCTTTTACACGCACGCAACAAACCGCGAAAATCGCCAAAGACGTGTTGGGGATTCCCGGCGACCCTCAGTTGTGTCAGGAATTACTGTCTGATGCCTCGCCGGAAATTTTCTTGGAGTTCTTTTCTTCATTTCCTGGTGAGGACACCATTTTATGTGTGGGGCACGAGCCGCATCTGGAGTTCACTGCTGGGATCATGATCTGTGGGCAACCTGTCTCGGGGATGTCGCTGAAAAAGGCCGGTGCCTGTTCCATCTACTTTGGAGGCACCCCACGTCCCGGGGCCGGGCTTCTTGAATGGTGGTTACCGCCAGCTTACTTACGACGCTTGGGTGGATAAAACAGAGCCAATTAACTTTTCATGAATATCTTGCCAAGACCATAGTATTTTTCCATTCTGATGAGCTAACCCCTCACCTTTCCCTCTCTCCTCAGGGGCGAGGGGAATATTCCATGTACTAGTTGAAAGATAAAATACCATAGCGCAGGAAATTCATGGGACGGGCTGCGTGACGAATTGCACCTTCAGTCTATAGATTTTTTCGAACAGGTCAGCGCGTTTTTGTGCGGTCCACACTTCAAATTCGGAATCTCCTGACACGTTCAATGTCATCGTCACAACTTTTCCAATCTGCACGTTGAGGTCGAGAATGATTGAGAAATGGCTGCGATCCAATCCATCGGCCATTCGCAAAAGCGCGCTCAAGGCTCTCACTTTTTTCCGATCTGAAAGCGGAAGCGCCTGATAGGCCACATGCGGAGACCCAGGATGGGGCCCTCGATGGTACCTCGCCAGGTTGGCAATCATTTCAATTTCTTCGGACGTGAATCCCGCCAGATCACTATTCGCAATGAGATAATAGGCATGCTTGTGATGTTGCCGAGGATTAATGACATACCCCACATCATGGAGGATGGCGGCATATTCCAACCATTCCCGTTCTTGCTCACCCAACCGATGAAGAGTCGTGGTTTGGTCAAACAATGAGGTGGCGAGATGCGCAACATGATGTGAATGTGTCTGAGGATAGTGACACCGCCGTGCGAGCGAGATGACATTGCGAAGACGAACGTTAGGCACTTCTTGTTCAATCAGAATTTTTTGCTGGTTTTTTTGAATGAAATCATAGATCAACCCTTCACGAATGGCTTTATCACTGATCGTGACTTTCTTCTGACCCGTCAGTTCAAGCACGGTTCGAATAACCGCGGCCGCAGGCAACAGTGTATCGACACGCCGAGGATCCAGCCCGGGAATTTTCATCCGTTTTTCTACTCCACTCGTGGCCAAGCGCTCTTCAATGAGGGAAATCTCCTTGAGATTTATCGTGGCCATGTTGAGTTGGGGGATCTCCTGGCCTGTCCGTTGCAAATAGACGATCTCGGCAAGATTGGCAGCCATGCCTGAAGACACAATGATTCGGTCGATCTCAACGAGTTGCAATTGATACAAGGCTTCACGAAGTTCATGCTCAACAGCTTTATACAGTTCGCGAAGCTGACTTTTGGAAGGAGGAGTCTTGGCTAAAAATTGGTCTTTCAGACGAATTGCCCCAAGTTTCAAACTTTGGACGCCGACCAGGCGATCCCGAGTGCCCGCCATCACTTCCACGGACCCACCGCCAATGTCCACCATCAGGGAAGGGGTATCCGTTAATTCCATGCTCTGGCGGATGCCCAAATAAATCAGGCGGGCTTCTTCCTGCCCCGTGACCACGCGCACGCGCACTTGGGTTTGCTCGGCCACAGCTTCGATGAACTGCCCACCATTTTTGGCTTCACGCACGGCGCTCGTTGCCGCCATTACAATTTTGGAAAATCCTTTATTTCTGGCCAGAGTGGTAAGATTGCGGAGCACCTCAATTCCACGTGCCATGGCCGCTTTGGATAAACGTTTCCGCTGAAACGTTCCATCCCCCAGCCGCGTCATATCTTTAAACCGGTCCACAATCTTATACGACCCATCCGGGTCAATATCCGCCAGGACCATATGAATGGAATTGGTTCCGATATCAACGACAGCAAGTTTTGCCATTATCTATCCTACATAGGAGGCCTGTTGAATATTGCCCTC
>CAYMQW010000114.1:0-6949 GCA_964392595.1 uncultured Nitrospiraceae bacterium | reverse complement strand
GAATATACCAGCTGGCCGACTGTTAAGGTGGTGCACTTATTATGTGAATTCAAGTAGTCAAAACTATTCGCCTCAAACAATTCAAACATCTAACTCAAACCAGATCCTCCTCGCCACGATCCCAAATCTCGGACAGGCTCCTTGACCCACTCGGCAAAATAATAAAAGTCTCATCACCACGGAGGTGACCACGACTTGTTTTCTTTCACGATGCACACCAATATCTTACGAGTCTTTTTTGCGCCCCCCTGCAGTTATAGGTTCAAGAGTCTTCACCGTCCTGGGAACCTACATTTTGGAATCAGGAGCGTTTTCTGGGGCGTGTGAAATTTGGCCTCCCCCGCTTTGTTAGACGCTTCTCTGTTGGAGCACGTAACGTTCACCCTGCTTCTTCTTTCTGTTTACTTATATTTCTTTTGTATTTCACTCCGTAAGACTGCGGGTATGAATCCGTAGATGAAGTTGTTCCGCCGTAAGGAAGACAAGCATAGCTGGAGACAGAAGATACCATGGGCGAGAGCTCATCGGTTGAGGGGATTCACAATCATAAAGATCTCTCTATTCAAACCGATAAACAAGTCAATCCCAATCTGTCCATTTTCGGCTGCAAGATTTTAGCTAAGGGTCATGGCTTTATGGTCTCTGAATCCCAATATCAGGAAGCCGTTATCCTGATCGTGGACGATCAATCCACCGTTATCATCCTACTTGAAAGCATGCTCAAGTCAGCTGGCTATAAAAATATCCATAATACAACCAACTCAAGTACGGTCCGAGACCTCTATAGAAATCTCAGGCCGGATTTGATGTTGCTAGACATTCAAATGCCACACGTTGATGGCTTTCAAGTGATGGGGCAGTTGAAAGTGGCCAACCGAAAGAATGAATACCTGCCCATCCTGGTGTTGTCCGCCGAGCAGGATCAGGAGATCCGACATCGGGCTCTAGATTCCGGAGCCAAAGATTTTTTGAATAAACCCTTTGATCGAATCGAAGTGCTCATGCGTATTCGCAACATACTCGAAGCGAGTCTTTTGCATAAGGAAATTCGGCATCAGAATGAAGACTTAGAAAAACGAGTCCAAGAACGAACCAATGAACTTCGGGAGACCCAACGGGAAATTGTTCAACGGTTGGGGAGAGCAGCAGAGTTTCGTGATACCGACACCGGTGCTCATATCTCTCGTATGAGTCGTTATGCCGAAAAACTTGGGCGCGCCGCAGGGCTGGGTGAGGAAGAATGTGAACTCATACTGCTGGCCATGCCGATGCATGACGTTGGAAAAATAGGTATCCCAGATCTCATTTTGCTTAAACCAGATAAATTAACAGCTGCTGAGTGGGATGTCATGAGGACCCATACGATTTTAGGGGCGCAGCTTTTGTCAGGCAGCCAATCCCCTCTTTTACAAATGGGTGAGATTGTGGCGTTAACCCATCATGAAAAGTGGAATGGAACAGGATATCCCCATAAATTGGCAGGTCATGATATTCCCTTGCCAGGACGGATTTGTGCGGTCTGTGATGTGTTTGATGCGTTGACTTCTGTTCGCCCTTATAAAGAAGCCTGGCCGGTTGAAAAGGCGCTTGAAGAGTTGAGGAACCTAAGTGGAAGTCACTTAGATCCGTATCTTGTTGATTTATTTGATGAAATTGTTCCTGCCATATTGAAAATTAAAGAGCTGTACCCGGAACCTTCGACCCCCTCCTCTCAGGTAGTGACTTCCATCTGATATCAGCAGAAGACTCTCATCAGTAAATCTTCTTCTTTGTACTCTTTCCCATCAACCAAGCTAAAGGCTTCTTCATTTTGGAGGCCTGTGCCAGGAGGAAAGGACTTCATTTACTGCCTTTATTATCCGAAAAAAGAATGAAAATGAATTTTACCTAAACACAAGAAACCCCTTGTTAAAAAAACTATTGGCGAAAAGTGTAATGGGATGATTTTTAAACTCCAACGGTTTTCTTTGAAAGAATAGACACACATTCACAAGGATGCGGTCCTCAAACCAAGGGGGCCGATGGTCTGGTTAATACTTAGCCAATCTCAAAATTCCGTGGGGAACGACGTATGGAAAATGGCCAAATCCAGGATTTGAAAAATTTGATCATCGACAGTGTGACCCTTCCAACTCTTGAAAGCTGGAAGATAATTCGAAGACCCGGTCTTGTCAGGATAGCGTGTATCCTACTTTTTCTGGCAGGCACTTCAATCCAAGGCTGTACGGCTCCTGATCAGATCAGTAAATTGCCGCCTCCTCCTAAAGAGGAGATTCCCAAACCGCTGCAGATGACACAAGTTCACCAGACAGAATCTGTTCCTGAAAAAATATTCATACCTGCAAAAACGGTGACTAAGCCATCATCAGAGATTCTTTCTCGTGGCGTTTCTCTGCACCAGGAACACTGTGCACGCTGTCATGGCTTGAGGGGCGATGGAAAGGGGGAGTTGGCGGCTGACCTGAATCCCCGTCCCGCAGACCTAGCTGCCGGTGTTTATAAATTCCGGAGCACACCAAGTGGGGCATTGCCGACTGATAAGGACCTGTTTCGTACATTGTTGGTTGGGGTGCCTGGCACCGAGATGTCCGACTATAGGAATTTAACTGTCCCTGAACGCCAAACTCTTGTCACGTACCTGAAAAATTTATCTCCAAGATTTGTCGAGGAGTCACTCGTTTCACCCATTCAGTTCCCTGAACCTCGTGGTTCCAGCAATCAAGCATTGGCACGTGGCCAGCAGGAATTTTCTGACATGCACTGTGCGGCCTGTCATGGAAAAAGTGGCAAAGGAGACGGCCCACTTGCGGAAGAATTGAGTGATTCCGAAGGCGTACCCATTCGCCCAGCTAATCTGACCAAACGCCCTTTAAAACGTGGAAAGAATCCAGAAGACATCTATCGGAGCGTCATGACCGGATTGGACGAGACGCCCATGCCGTCGTATGGAGATTCCTTGGAACCGACGGAAGGATGGGATCTCGCGTTGTATGTTTTTTCTCTATCTGAATCAAGAGGTGACCAATGAGTGTGAAGATTGTTCAAGCCATGGTTCTCGTCGCAATAAGCGTGAGTCTGGCCTGTGTCAATGGGGTAATGGCGACCGAAGAAGGTGGCCAGTCCCCCGGTGCGATCGTGAATGGTCAGATCACATTTAAAGGCCTTGTTCCGCCAACGGAAACGATCTCCATCCATCGGGATGCAAAATTCTGCGGCCAAACCATCTCGCGTTCTCCAGTTGTGGTCAAATCTGATTCGAAAGGGGTCGCCAATGTTGTCGTGAGTATCGAGGGGATTCCCTTGGGCACAACGTCCCGTTCACGTGGAAAACCGATCCCTCTGGTGAACGAAAATTGCAGGTTTTCTCCTCACACACAAGTCGCCATGGTCCATAGCAAACTCGAAATTTCCAGTGTCGATCCCATCCTTCACAATACCCACATTTACATGGAGAGAAAGACCTTCTTAAACATCGCGTTGCCGCAAAATGGTCGAACCATTCGAAAACCATTAAAGAAAGCAGGCCGTTTAGATGTTCGTTGCGATGCCCATAAATTTATGCAGTCCTCGATCCATGTGTTTCAGCACCCCTACTACTCTCTGACAGATCAGAATGGAACATTTGAGATTTCTCATGTCCCGGTTGGCACGTACCAACTCCATATTTGGCATGAGACGTTTGGCCTGCAGAAACACCCTATCACAGTTCCCTCGTCTGGGCTTGTGGCTATCAACGTCGGTTTACACAACTCTCACTAAGGAATTTCTTCTGAATGTTTAAGAATTCTCGAGTTCGGGAACTCATAAACAGGAAGCCTGAACAATGGCTTACCTGGTCGCTGTCAGTGCTAATTGCCCTTCTGATGGGGGTGTATGGCGTGGTTCAGGTTATGAGTCAGCAGAGCGAGTTACAGGCTGCTGCTGAGCGTCAAGGGTTGGCGTTGGCAGAAGGGCTTTCCCTAATTGGAGCCACGGCGGTCATGGAAAATTTATTTGTGGTTCAGGAAGCGATCATGACCCGGATCCAAGGGGACCAAGAAATTTTAAGTATTTTGGTTCTCGATCGAGATCATATGGTGATCGCTTCAAGTAATCTCGATCGGATTGGAGAAACTCTCTTCCCAACATATTTAAAGGAAACGGAGTCTCAAAACATACGATTATCCGTGGTTCGCCGCGAGGGGCCGAGTCAGGATCGTTTGGTCGTTTTTTCACCCCTTCACTCTGAGTTAGAGCGATTGGGATGGATTCGGGTGGAGCTTTCCTTGGACCGAGTTCAACAGGAAGCGTATCTCGGCTTAGCCAAGCAAGTGTTCGTCAGTGCGTTACTGCTTCTCGTCGCGATTTTTCTTGTTCGCAAAACCGTTCGCCGGTTATCGCGTTCATTGATGCGGAGTGAAGCTCGAACCCGCCTGATCATTGATACGGCATTGGATGGGGTGGTGGGGATGGATGCCCAAGGTCGAGTCACGGATTGGAACCCTCAAGCTGAAGTCATGTTTGGATGGAAAAGAGAGGAAGCCCTGCAAGCGTCCCTTGCCAGCTTGATTATTCCTTCGGTGCACAGAGAAGCTCACCACCTCAGACTCAGGCGATTTCTCGAGACAGAAGAAGGGTCCATCTTAAACAAACGTATCGAGATGCCTGCCTGTCATCGCGATGGGCATCTCATGACCATTGAACTCTCAATTTCTCCCATTCAATCAGATGGTCAGTGGATTTTTAATGCGTTTATTCAAGATATCACTCAGCGAAAAGCGCTGGAAAATCAGTTAGTTCGGCTGAGCGCATTTCCCCGAAATAATCCAAATCCGATTGTTCAAACCGATTTGGAGGGAATCGTCAGGTATGTGAATCCTTCCGCGGTAGAGCTGTTTCCAGATCTCTCAATAGGTACATCGGAACATCCTTTTCTCTTCGGACTTCAGGAAATCATTGCTTCCCTGATTCATGGCCCAGAGAAGGCACGGGTGATCGAACAGTCCGTCATGAGTTCTACATATGAAGTCAGAGTCACCTATCTGCCTGAAACTGAGTACGTGATCTTGTACGCGCATGATGTGACCGAACAGAAACGAGCGGCTGAAGCCCTCCAACTCGAGAGTTCGTATATTCAGTTGTTACAGCATGTAGCGGTTGCGGCGAATGAAGCCGAAGCGGTTGATTCCGCACTCCAGAAAACGTTGGATCTCGTGTGTGAATTTACCGGTTGGCCCGTGGGGCATGTGTATCTTCGGGCTGCTGATTTGCCCGAGACCCTAGTGCCCACCAAGGTCTGGCATTTTAACGTTGCCAAGAATTTTGAAGCATTTCGAGAAGTGACAGAACACACGTCCTTTCCCTCAGGTAGTGGCTTGCCTGGTCGAGTCCTGGCCAATGGTCAAGCGGCGTGGACTTCGGATATCACGCAAGGCGCCATTTTTCCGCGTGCCAAACAAGCGATGAGTTCGAATATCAAAGGGGGATTTGCGTTTCCCGTTTTGGTGAGGGACAACGTGATGGCGGTGTTGGAATTTTTTTCAAGACGGTATGAGGATCCAAATCCTCGACTGCTGGAAGTCGTGAATATCATTGGGACCCAGCTTGGTCGAGTCATGGAACGAATCCAAGCTGAAGAAGCACTTGCGTTATCCCGTGATGAAGCGTTGGCCTCAGTGCGAACCAAGGCGGAATTTTTGGCGACAATGAGCCATGAAATTCGCACGCCCATGAACGGTGTTATTGGGATGACCGGGTTGCTCTTGGATACGGAATTAACGGCGGAACAACAGCATTTTGCGGAAACGGTTCGAAGTTCCGGTGAAGCGCTGCTGACGATCATTAATGACATTCTCGACTTCTCCAAGATGGAGGCGGGAAAACTGGAATTTGAGATCATCGACTTTGATTTGAGGACAGCTCTGGAGGAGACGTTAGATTTGATGGCGGAGAAAGCGTTGGCCAAAGGCATCGAATTGGTCGGTGTGGTGTTTGATGATGTGACGACTGCTGTACGAGGTGATCCCGGGCGGCTGCGACAGGTGCTGCTCAATCTTATCGGGAATGCGATAAAGTTCACCGAGCAAGGGGAAGTGACGGTCCAAATCCTGGGTATGGAGGAAACGGAGCATGAGGTGGAGGTTCGTATTCAGGTGAATGATACGGGTGTGGGTATTTCTCAACAGGACCAAACCCGACTCTTCCAGCCCTTTAGTCAGGCCGATAGTTCAACCACGAGGAAGTATGGGGGGACGGGGCTGGGCTTGGCTATTGCCAAACAATTGGTGGAAATGATGGGTGGGCAGATGGGCGTGGAAAGTCACCCTTCGATGGGCAGTCAATTTTGGTTTACGGTGCAGTTGAAGAAGCAATCGGCTGGTGCAGAGCGTGACCCCATGCCCTCGTTGTCGCTAAAAGGGGTACGGGTGTGTGGGGTTGATGATCACCCGACCAATCGAAACCTGTTGGAGTATTACTTTCGGGATTGGGAAATGCTCGGGCGGACCGAAGAGCGCCCCAGGCAGGCGTTGGACGAGCTCCGAGCGGCAGCTGCACGTGGCGAGCCGTATGACGTGGCAATTCTGGATATGGAGATGCCGGAGATGGATGGGATGCAGCTCGCACGGCTGATTAAGGCGGATCCCGTGTTGATGGGGATGAAATTGGTACTCCTGACCTCGTTGAGTGGAGGAGCTGCGGTCGCGGCGCGGAACATAGGATTTACTGCCTATCTGACCAAGCCGGTGCGAAAGAGGCAATTGCAGACATGCCTGGCGAAAGCGTTAGGGCGTTGGGAAGGGAAAGAGGAGTCCTCGGGGAAGGCGTCCAACAAGATCCAAAAAGTGGCTCAGGGGATGAGCGCACGGATTTTGGTGGCGGATGATCATGGGGTCAATCGACAACTTGCTATGTTGATGCTGACACGGATGGGGCATCGGGTTGATGTGGTGGCGAATGGCCAGGAGGCTGT
>CAYMQW010000113.1:0-6961 GCA_964392595.1 uncultured Nitrospiraceae bacterium | reverse complement strand
AAGCCCGAGAACGCAGCTGGCGGCCTTTTTCAACCTTCCCCGAAAAGGATCGGAAGATCTGGCCACACCCAGCACATCCGCAGTAGATTCGTCTAATCTGGGACAGGCTCCTAGCCCGAATCGATTAAGAATCGATAACAAATTTCCGACCAAATATAAGGAGCCTCTCCTCTCAGGCAGGCTAGAGCCATTTCGCGTTCGGAAGGGGACTAGAAGCCTTGGATGGGTGGCTCACACGCCAGAAGCCTGTCCGAGATGAGCGATCATAGGCCACTCGAAGCATGAGTGGCCTTGAGATAAACAGGACTAAGAAAACACCGACACATGATTTCTCCGTTTCGAAATTCCTCTCTCAATCACAAAGTCCTGACTGTCATCATGGTGACGTGCAGCGGAGCCTTAAGTCTGGCATGCGCAGTGATGGTATTGTACAACCTCTTGCAGTATCGACAAGACATGTCGGAAGAACTCTCCGTTCAAGCTGATAGCATTAGGGGCCAACAGTACAATGGCTTTGGCGCAGCACAATCCCGCCTTAGCCAACCAGACCTTGCAAGCCCTTCGGTACCAAACATCGATTACCAAAGCCACGATCTATAGAAAGGATGGGATTATTTTTGCCACCTATATGCCTGGCCTAGAATCTCCCCCGCCATCCATGTTTCCCCGCAGTAAGGATTTTGAGATACATTTTCTGGATCTGTCTCTGGTTCGGGAAATCATGGATAACGGTGAGCGGGTTGGCACAATTGTCATTCAGGCAACCTTAGAAAAGGTTCTTCAACGCTGGATAGCGTTTGGCACCATCGTGGGCCGGGTCATCTTTGCCTCAAGCTTATTTTCATTTCTCGTTTCCAATCGCCTGCAAGCCCTCATCTCTGACCTGATTCTCCGGCTCACCTCATTCACCCAACGAGTCTCTTCAGAGAAAAACTATTCTCTGCGTGAGGCGAAGAACAGTCAGGATGAAATTGGCACGCTCATTGATGGCGTGAGTGACATATTAGAACCAATCCAACATCGGGACCGGCAATTACAGAAACATCAAGAGGAATTAGAAGAACTCGTCACTCACCGCACAACGGGTGTGGAACGGTTGCATCGACGAGTGGAGTTGATTTTGAAAACAGCTGGGGAAGGAATTATTGGACTGGACCACCAGGGACATACCACCTTTGTCAGTGCGGCGGCCTCTCACATGCTGGGATGCTCAGCCGAAGAGTTGGAGGGACCGTGCCTTCACAATTGTATTCATCATAAAAAAGCCGATGGGTCACCTGTTCCGTTAACGGAATGTCCCCTTCACCATATTTCAGACGAGTGGACGAACGTTTCTGCCAATCATGATGTCTTCTGGCAAAAGAATGGGACTCCCTTCCCGGTGGAATATAAGAGTGCACCGATTCGCGATGACGCAGGCCGGTTCACCGGAGTGGTGATGACGTTTCGGGATGTCACGGAACAAATACATTTTGAAGCGGCCCTTTTGGATGCGGTTCAGTCCGCGGAGCATACCAATCAAGCAAAATCTCGGTTTTTAGCCACTATGAGCCACGAGATTCCAACGCCGATGAACGGTCTTCTTGGGATGTCAGAACTCTTGCTCAAGACTCCACAAACCCCAAAGCAACGCCCGTTTACGGAATCCCTTCATCGTTCGGGACGGCACCTGCTTCACATCATCAATGACATTCTGGATTTCTCCAAGATTGAAGCCGAAAAGCTTGAGCTGGAAACTCTTGACTTCCCACTTCATCAGACAATCAAAGATACCGTGCAATTGTTTGCTGAACCCGCACAAAAAAAGGGGCTTGAACTCATTTGCCATATTGAATCCACAGTGCCAAGCATGGCTCAAGGGGATCTGGGAGGAATCAGACAAATCCTGACGAACCTCATCCGCAATGCCATCAAATTTACGACCCAGGGGGAGACGTACATTCGTGCCTCCGTTGCCAAAGACGAAAAGGACGCATTTGAACTCCAAGTCGAAGTTCTGGATACGGGCATAGGAATTCCATCTGAAGCCCAATCCAAAATCTTTGAAGCCTTTTCTCAAGCTGACGACTCCACCACCAGAAGATTTGGCGGCCCCGGCTTAGGCCTGACCATCACCAAAGGACTCGTGGGACTCATGGGAGGACAGTTCTCTTTCTTGAGCGAAGCAGGGAAAGGCTCCACGTTCATTTTTACGGTTTCACTCCAAAAGGGGACACAGTCCAATTCCCCAGGAACGGAGCCTTGCCTTCTCCAGGGTCTTAGGATTCTCCTGGTAGAAAACAATCGTCGGAGCCAATTAGCCCTAAATGATTTAGCCAACAGGTGGGGTGTCCATAACCAGCCAGCTCATGATGGGGAACACGCGCTGAATTTCTTGAACCAACACCTCACGTCGCCCCAACAGGTTGATGCCGTATTCATTGACCACACCCTTCCGGACATGGACGGTATTGACTTGGCTGAACGCATTCAAGCCAATTTCGCGTTGGCCTCTATCCCACTTATCCTTTTGACCCCATGGCACATGACTGAAGAACAAGGACAGCGAGCATCCCTCGCCGGCCTTCACCCACCAATGTTGAAACCCGTTCGTCAATCTGACCTCTATGATCGATTGCGAGCCTTGAGGGAAACGCCGCAGGAACCTGTCCACGCATCCAGCTCCGTGCCCTCCCTAGCCCTCCCAAACAACCTTGGCTCAGCGTCGGTGCTCTTAGCCGAAGATCACGAGGTCAATCAAGAAATCGTCAAAGTCATGGCCGACTATCTCAATATTCATCTTGAGGTCGTGAGCAATGGTCTCGAAGCCATGAAGGCAATAGCCAAAGGATCTTTCGACCTGATCCTCATGGGTTGGCAAAGGCCAGAGATGGATGGGTTGGAGGCGACCAGGGAAATCAGAAAACGTGAAGCGTTAAGCGTGACACGTGATGAGAAAGACAGCCAGACATCTCTTGTCTCACAGGTCACGGATCACGCATCACGGATTACGCCTCACGTCCCCACCATTGCCATCACCGCGCATGCCTCGCCCCAAGACCGTGTGACCTGTCTCGAGGCCGGGACGGATGATGTCTTGGCCAAACCCTTTAGCCTGGACCAATTTCTGGAGACGTTGGGACAATGGTTGCCCACTCCCCTCAGTACCGAAGCATTCGCGCAGCAGGCTCAGCCCATACCACACGTCGCCACACCCTTGCAGACAGACCACCACGTCACAGGAGACATATTGGATTCCTCGGCTCTTGATCAAAGCAGATCTCTTCAACGTCCCAATACTCCAAGCATTGTGGGGAGAGTGCTCACCCATTATTTGATCAATACGCCGAAACTCTTGGCGGATCTCCTGGAAGGGCTTCGGCAAGCCGAGACTTCGTTGCTCCAACGTGCGGCACACACACTCAAATCTAGCAGCGCCAATGTGGGGGCCATACGCCTGTCAAAAAAATGCAAAGAATGGGAACACCTTGCCCGTTCTACCCACTCAACTCTTGGGGCGGAACTGCTGGTTCAGGATATTACCGCTGAATATGAAACCGTGAGGCCAATCCTGGTCCCACATTGCACCGAGGCATACCAATGAATGACCCGAATAGTAATACTACCCGTTCCGTAGTCCTTGTGGCTGATGATGATCCGACGATTCGTCTACTGGTCAGTGAATCGTTATGCGGAGCAGGATATCAAGTCGAAGAAGCAGAAGATGGAGAGCAAGCCCTGGCCATTCTACGGGTTATGAAAGCCGACTTGATCATCCTCGATGTCACCATGCCAGGAAAAACGGGCTTTGAAATCTGTGCGGAATTGCGGCACATGTCTGGCTATGAATCGATACCTGTCTTGCTGGCCATCGGTCATGATGACGTGGCATCCATCACGAAAGCCTTTGAAGTCGGTGCCTCGGATTTTCTCACGAAACCGATTAATCGGGAATTGCTCCCGTATCGAATTAATTTCCTCCTTCGGGCCAGCAGCGATGAAAAAGAACGCAACCGAGCCCAAGAAGAAGTGCAACGACTCAACCACCAATCCGAATTGCTTTTGAACTCCGCAGGAGAAGGCATTTGTGGCCTGGACTCGTCAGGGCGAGTCACGTTCATGAACACCTCGGCAGCAGAACTACTTGGGTATGATTCGTCCGAGCTCTATGGCAAACCCCTCCACACCTTCTTATGCCAAACCCAGGAGCCATCTGCGTTGCATGATCTTTCGGCTTTTCCTATCTATCTTCCCCTGTTGGGCTACGGTGTTCAGCAAAGTTCAGAGGAAGTATTTTGGAAAAAAGATGAGTCTCAGTTTTTTGCAGAATATGTGTGCACCCCAACCAAACTCGGCGAGCACATCACCGGGGCGGTGGTGGTCTTTCGGGACGTCACCTCTCGAACAGCCATGGAACGACGGGAACGCGCCCATTATACCATCACGAGAATTCTCGGCGAATCACCAACCGTCGCTGATGCCCTCCCTCGTATTGTCGAATCCATCTGTCTCATTTTGAACTGGGATCTCGGGATTGTTTGGGAAGCGGACCACGACACAACCCTGTTAACATATCAAGATTCCCGATCTCCGTCTTCGTCCAAATTCGTCTCGTTCATCGACCACTGCCAACACACATCCCTACCCATGGGAATGGGCTTGGCTGGTCGCGTCTGGGCAACGGGAAAGCCCGAGTGGATCGAAGAGCTTCATTCGTCCGACGGGTTTCTCGAATGGAAGTCGCGCAACCCTGGACAACTCACCAGTGCCTTTGGATTTCCCATCATGGTCCGAAATACAACCGTGGCGATCATGGAATTCTACAGCGTGGCACCACAGAAAGTTGATGAGGAATTACTTAGCTTATTTCAAGCGGCTGGCAGCCAAATTGGGCAATTCTTAGAACGGAAACAAGCGGAAGAGGCCCTCCAAGAAACCCAAAACCAACTCGCCCAAGCACAACATATTGCGCAACTCGGATATTGGCAATGGGACTTACGGACAGCAACCTTCCACATGTCGGAGGAATCCTGCCGTCTCTTGGGCCGAGCCTTGGACACCTTTAGCGGCACCCATGAAGAATTTGTCGAAGCGATCCACCCCAACGATCGGGAAGAACGCGCCCAGACCATTCAGCAGGCTCTCGACACCCGAACAGGCTACAATCTGGAATACCGGTTGGTGGCCGAAGAGGGTCAAGAACGGATCATGTCCGAAGTAGGCGAACTGACGTTGGACGATCTAGGGAAACCCATTCACATTACGGGGGTTATTCAGGACATTACCGAACGTAAATTTAAAGAGTACCAAATCCATACGTTAGCTCATTATGACCCACTGACGAATCTCCCCAATCGCGTCATGTTTCACACCCTCTTAGAACAATCCCTGGCCGTCAGCCAACGGCAGAATCAACCGTTGGCGGTCTTATTGCTCAATATCGATCGGTTTACTCGCATCAACGAAACGCTCGGGTATCGGACTGGCGATCTTCTTCTCCAAGAAGTCGGGAAACGACTCCTTCGCTCGATTCGACGCAGTGATGCCGTGGCTCGCCATCGGGAAGCCGAATCTCCCACGACCCTTTCGCGATTTGGCGGCGATGAGTTTACGATCCTCTTGACCAGTTTCAAGACCGTTGAAAATGCCGCCACCGTCGCCAGACGTGTGCTCGCCAAGCTCGCGCAACCCTTTCACATCGGAACCCAGGAAATCTTTATCACCGCCAGTATTGGAATAAGCCTCTACCCCAACGATTGTGACAACGAAGAAAAATTGCTCCAAAACGCTCAAGTTGCCTTACAGCATGCGAAGGAGAACGGACGGAATACGAGTCACTATTTTTCTCCAGACATGAATGCGTCGGCGGTGGCCAAACTCACTATGGAAAATCATTTGCACAAAGCCATTGAGCGGTCAGAATTCGTCCTCTACTATCAACCGCAAATCGATATCCGGCAACGGCACATGGTTGGGGTCGAAGCCCTGATTCGTTGGCAACATCCCGAACGAGGCATCATTTCTCCTGCGGACTTTATTCCCCTCGCGGAAGAATCCGGACTCATTAAATCCATTGGAGAATGGGTCTTGCACACGGCCTGCCAGCAACATCAACGATGGCGAGTGCAGGGGCTTCCGCCCATCCGTATGGGTGTCAATCTATCGAGTTTGCAATTTCGTGATCAGGATTGGGTCATGACAATCGACAACGTCTTGAAGGAAGGTCTGTTGGAGTCGCAATACCTTGAACTCGAACTCACCGAAGGCATCGTTATGCGAGACGTGGAAGAGACGATGTCCACACTGCATTACTTGAAAAACCTGGGAATCGGGCTGGCGATTGATGATTTTGGTACGGGCTACTCCTCGCTCAGTTACCTGAAACGCCTCCCACTCGACACGATCAAAATTGATCGCGCCTTCATCAAAGACCTGACGACAAACGCGCAAGATGCGTCTATCACCAAAGCCATCATTGCGTTAGGCCACAGTCTGGATCTTCGTGTCATTGCTGAAGGGGTCGAAACCGAAGGACAATTTCGGTATCTGGAAGAACAGGGCTGTGATGAGATCCAGGGCTTTCTCTTTAGTCCCGCTGTTCCCGCCAATGCCATCGTCGAGTTGTTTCATGCACAGTCGGAAACGTTGCGCCCACTCTACCAACCACCCATACCAGCCTAGGCAAACCGTCGCTCGTTGCTCATCGCTAGCGAACAAACAAAACGCGAAGTACGGAACCCCGTAAAACGTTAGCCGTGAAATAGGATGTGTGAAACGGGAGATAATTTACGAAATACGAGAAAGAAGCAACGGGGGGTTTTGCAAGAAACTCGCGACAAACAGCCAGCGACGAGCAACTAGCGACTAGTCCCAGGCTTAGGACCCGCGAGAAAATAACTTGACCAATCTCGCGCCAAGATTTGGGTCGGATTTGGACTCAACGATTGAGAAAAACTCGAGGCATAGTATAGCTATGGTGAGG
>CAYMQW010000112.1:0-6972 GCA_964392595.1 uncultured Nitrospiraceae bacterium | reverse complement strand
GGATATCCGGAGAAGTTCCGCAACCCCTATTTCAGTGTAGTTCATTCAGTTGGGTCCATGGGGTGTGAGAACTGAATAACAATGGCCCATGGTTTAACGATTCTTTTTCTCAATAACGATGCGATTTAATCAAGCCAAAAATATTGCGGTCATTGGCGATATCATTCTGGATGAATTTGTCTATGGTGCGGTGACCAGGCTCAATCCGGAAGCCCCTATGCCCGTGTTAAATATTAAAAGCCGAGAGTATCGTTTGGGTGGTGCGGCCAATGTGGTAAACAATATATGCGCCCTTGGCGGAGAATGTTTGTTACTCGGAAGGGTTGGGAACGATGGGCGGATCGAAGCCTTATTGAATCAGCAAGGGAACAACCATTGTTTGATTGTCGATGATGAAATCCCAACAACAGTAAAGACACGATTCGTGGCCAACAATCAACAATTGTTGAGGGCTGATGATGAGAAGATCATGTCGCTCAGTCCTCACCAAATTGACACGATCCTTGATCGTATTTCAGACTATGATGTAATTATCATTGCTGATTATGGGAAAGGGGTGATCAATCAACGATTGATGGATGGCGTCAGAAACACCGGGAAGATGATTTTGGTGGATCCTAAAGTGTTAACACCGGAGTTGTTTGGAGGCGTGTTTCTGATTAAACCAAATCTTATAGAAACTGAAAAATTCTTGCAGGCTGAACTTGATGACGAAAGTCAATTAGAGCAGGCTGCGCATCAATTGCAGGAAGCGTTTGATGCCACGTTTCTCATTACGAGAAGCAAGGAAGGAATGTCCTTATTTCAACCCCACATGAAACCATTGCATTTCCCCGGGCAAGCGAAAGAAGTCTATGATGTGTCGGGGGCAGGAGACACGGTTATTGCCACGATAGGGTTATCCGTGGCATCCGGGATTCATTTGGAAGAGGGGGTCGTTCTGGCAAACCGGGCCGCAGGGATTGTCGTTGGCAAATTAGGAACTGCATCGGTCACCGCCGATGAATTATTTTCTAGTGTCGAGCGTGAGCAGGGTAAAATCAAGACCCCAGATGAAATCCTCTCCGTTGTGAACGATCTTAGAAATCGAGAAAAGAGAATCGTGTTTACCAACGGATGTTTTGATATTTTACATGTTGGCCACACGAAACTCTTGAAAAAGGCACGTAGTTGTGGTGATGTCCTGATTCTTGGCTTGAATAGCGACAAGTCAGTAGGGAGATTAAAGGGACCGGAGCGCCCGATTATCAAGGAACACGAAAGAGCCGATATCTTATCATCGCTCGAATGTGTAGATTATGTCGTCTTTTTTGATGGAGACGATCCCTGCAATCTCATATCCATGATTAAGCCAGATGTTCATGTAAAGGGAGGGGATTATTCGCCCGCGGATTATCGTTTGATGCCGGAAGCTAAATTAGTTGAGGAATATGGGGGAAAGATAGAATTAGTCAGTATTGTCGATGGACAATCCACTTCAGAAATTATCAAAAAGATCAAGGCCGTATAATCGGGTATTCATCATGAAAGATGAATGAAAATCATTCTCCGGGAAAGTTTTTCTATTAACAGTTGAAAGTTTGAGTTGGCTTTATGGAAAATTCTATTGCGCGAATAAGCGTTATCATCAATAACTCTATCAATGTTAAGGTGGGTTTACTCAAGAATGAGGAAATCCTTCATACCATTCACACCGTGGCCACCGAGATTACTCTCGCCTATAGGAACAAAAATAAGGTTCTCTTGTGTGGAAACGGTGGAAGTGCGGCTGACGCTCAACACATTGCTGCTGAATTCACAGGCAGATTCTACTTTGATAGAGATCCGCTTTTTGCCGAGGCCCTTCATGTTAACACTTCCTACTTGACGGCTGTGGCCAATGATTACTCTTACGAGAAGATTTATTCACGATACGTAAAAGCCGCGGGACGGGAAGGGGATGTTCTTATTGGATTCTCAACTTCGGGCAATTCTGGAAACGTGGTGGAGGCCTTACGAGTCGCGAATGAACTTAATATGAAAACCGTTGGCCTGACGGGATCATCTGGTGGGAAGATGAAAGATATCTGCCAATATCTTATCAATGTGCCATCCACTGATACGCCAAGAATTCAGGAGAGCCACATATTAATCGGGCACATTATTTGTGAGATAGTCGAATCAAACCTTTTTGGCCAATAACACCCATCCCAATTCCACATCTACTTGCTACCCAAACGGAAACCTGATCGGCCTCATGTTTGTTTAACCGGAATTGGAGATTTCCCAGGAATGGCATTGGGATATTTTTCATACGTTGAGTTTGGATAACGAGGGGTCAGATCAGTAACGAGGTTTTGTCATTGAAGAGGTGACTGGTAGAACGGTGAGGAGTGTTTTCTTCCAGTTCAGCGATGGATTGAATTGTCCCACAAAAAATGAAGTCGTGAATGGATGTGGTCTTACGGGCTGCGAAGGTGAGTTGCGGGTTTCGTACACCTTGTCCTTTTTGATGAAGTTCACCTTCGTTTCATGTTGTTGCGGATGTGAGCTGCCACGACTGTTAACGTTCCTTAGATTCGCGCAGCGAGTATCGCGCGATTAATTCATGGAGAGTGGGGCGGCTGATTCCCAATTCTGAGGCGGCTCGAGTAATGTTACCTCCTGTTTTTCCCAGAGTTCGTTGAATGAATTCGCGTTCGACCGCTT
Organism: uncultured Nitrospiraceae bacterium; assembly: GCA_964392595.1. Taxonomy (GTDB): domain Bacteria; phylum Nitrospirota; class Nitrospiria; order Nitrospirales; family UBA8639; genus Nitronereus. The sequence goes on along the minus strand of CAYMQW010000112.1, from coordinate 4,284 downwards.
CTCGTGCATCTTTGAGAGTATGTCCGGCATACCCCACATTGGGGGAATCCAGTTCCAAATCCTCTGCGGTAATGCGGTTGCCATCGGCCATGGCGACCGCCCGTTTAATGCGATTTTCTAATTCCCTCACGTTGCCAGGCCAATGATAGCGTTCAATGCTGATCTTGGCCTCCTTGGTGAATCCTGCAAAATTTTTATCAGCCCCGTCTGCGACGCGTGACAGAAATCGATCGGCAAGCAAAATGATATCACCCCCTCGATCCTTTAAGGGTGGAACTGAGATGGTGACGGTATTGAGTCGATAAAAGAGGTCTTTCCGGAATTGTCCTTCAGCCATCGCTCGTTCGAGATTAATGTTGGTGGCTGCGATAATTCTTGCGTCGATGTCGATCGATTCCCGACCTCCAATTCGTTCAATGCACCGTTCCTGCAAGAATCGAAGGAGTTTCACCTGCAAAGCAGTTGGCAGCTCACCGATCTCATCTAAAAAGAGCGTGCCTTTGTCAGCGGATTCGATGCGGCCTTGGCGGCGAGTATGGGCACCGGTGAAGGCGCCTTTCTCATGTCCGAATAATTCACTCTCCAACAAATTCTCGGGAATGGCTCCACAATTGATGGCCACGAAGGCACTGCGGGCGCGATCACTTTGTTGATGGAGTGCGCGGGCAACGAGTTCTTTTCCCGTTCCGCTTTCTCCAATAACCAGAACGGAAATGTCGGATTTAGCGACTCGCCTGACCACTTCAAAAACTTTCTGCATGGCCACACTTGTTCCGATTAAAGACTCGAAATCTGTTTGATTTTCCTGCTTTTTCAACGTTCGGTTTTCCCGTTCGAGACGATGGAGATAGTTCGCTCGTTGGAGGACGACTTTGAGCACCTCGATGTCAATGGGTTTCTCAAGAAAGTCATAGGCACCAAGTTCGATGGCTCGGAGCGCGTGGCTTCGATCAGTGTTACCGGTGGCCATGATGACTTTCAAATCCCGATTGACGGATAACATCTCTTCGAGGGCCGCCAGTCCTTCGACTGCCTCGTGGGGTCGAGGAGGCAGTCCAAGATCCAAAATGGCTATATGAACAGGCTCGTTTTGGACAATATGGATGGCGGTCAGTCGGTCTCCAGCTTCCCGGAGTTCATAGGTTGAGCTCAGCGCCCATTTCATTTGTTGCCGAAGGTCTTCATCATCTTCGACAAGCAAGAGAGTTGGATGAGGGGTGTTCCCGTTCATGGTCTCCATGGCATGCTCCTGCGAATCATGTGTCGGTTGGGTCTGTGCTGTGTTCATATTTTTCCTCTCATGTGTCGTATTTCAGATTGCAGGGCTTATGCCGCTGGTAAGACAATGTGAACATGTGTCCCGTGCCCCTCCTGGCTTTCAATGCGAATCGAACCTTTGGATTGTTCTACGATCGTTTTACATTGATAGAGCCCAATCCCCAAGCCGTCCTTTTTCGTGGTTTTAAATGGGTGGAACAGTGTCCGTAATTGAGTCTCGGGAATACCCGGTCCTGAATCGGCAATAGTGATGGTGATACTTCCCTGTATGTCTTCCGTGGAAATGTGAATGGTTCCGGAATTCCCGGCCGATTGTGTCGCGTTCATCATGAGGTTCATAAATAATTGCTTGAATTGATCGGGGACGATGGAGACTGGAGGTAATGCCTGGGTCATGGATAACGTGGGTTCGCGTATGCTGGTAGCCAGAGATCGAATGGCCTCATTAATTATGTCATTGATATTGACGGTATGAAATGAGTCCGCCTGCTCAACTGTGACGGCTGGTGATTGTACGGATAGTTTATTAATCAGTCCGGTGAGTTTCGTGACCGTATTGGTGATGGTCCGCATGGCGGATTCTTGAAAGGCCGGATCATGGCCATGGGTTTTGGCGTTTTGGGCTACCATGGAGAGACCGGCAATGAGAGTTTTGAGGTCGTGTAAATAAAAGGCGGAAAATCGGCTGACGGCTTCCCATTTGGCTGTGGCCGTCCGTTCTTCGGACAGTTTGGCTTGCGTGAGTTGCACGGAAACGTAATGGGTGATGGAGATCATGAGATCAAAATCATCTTGTCGGTAGTGCCGGTGTCCAAATTGGCGACTCAGTGTAATGAACCCGTGAAATGCATCTGTGGTTCGTAAGGGGATGCACAACTGGGCTTGTGTGGTTTGCAGGAACGGTTTCCACCCAGGTGAGTCTGTGCCCTTAACACGTGAAAGTTCAATGATTTCCCCTCCTGACTGTATCAGGTCATGAAGGGGGTGGTGAATGGGTAAGGGTTGTGGGGGCGCTTCGATATTCGCGGAACGAACCTGGTGAAATCGTCCATCGGCTTCATAGAGAAGCCAGGTGGTGACGTGTTCGGCTCCAAACGTTCGAATCATCAATTCCAGACAATTGTCTAAAATCCTGTCAACGGAATCGCATGTCCGAAACGCGTCTGTCACCTCGATCCATTTGAGGCGATAATCGTATTTGGACTTCAAAAAGTGGCGTGAGAGCAGCAGCCGAAGCTCTGTTTTTACCTGCCGTGAAGAGAGAATGACAATCAGGGCGATGCTGGCTACAAAGATCACCAGAATCCCGATCGATTCGCCTAGTGCCCAGTCGGTTTGCCTGATGAGTTCCCTAAGCCCACCGACGAAGATAAAGTAGCCTCCGACGATGAGCAGCGTGAAGGAGGTATACAGGACTTGCGGGGAGATATACACGGTACGGCTCAAATCGTGAAAGTGCCATCGTCCCAGTCCGTAGCCCGTCAACGCGATGGAGAGAAGGATAATCATGCCTTCGCCAAAGACATATCGTATGTTTCCCTGCAGAAAGAGGTTCAATTGGCTCGACTGGAGGATGGCGAATCCTGCCAGACTCCCTAGCCCAATGATGACAAATTTGATCTGATATCGGAGCGGGTCGCGAGAGGCCCGGAGGACTTGTTCCAATTGGGCCAATGCCACCACTAAGGCGACTAAAATAAAGAGACTGCTGAGTTTGCCAGAAATCCAGAATGGAAGGAACTCCACTGCGGGAAAAATTGTGGGTGTCAATAGAAAGGCCGTGCACAGCAAGCCTAGGATCAAGAGGGCTCGAAATCGCCAGGTTGTTTCGGAAATGCTATCGGGACGGTGCTCAATCACGAACGAGGCCCCTACCTTATATAAGGTGACAGGGAACATAATTTCTCCTACCATGGCCATCTGTTTCCACATAAGGGTTCGTTCAGGATCAAGAAATTCCAATACATGGCCGGCTTGAATCCAGGCCGTGGTTCCCAGAACGGCCACCAAGGCTTTTTCAACCGGACCGCGTGATCGTTTAAGAAGAATGGCTCCAGCGAGCAAGAGGCAGGCAAGTGAGCTGAGGAATAATGGAACTAACCAGACAAGGGCCACGACCAATCCCTCATGTCATGGCGGAAGACGGCATATGGGTCAACAGTGCTGGCCACATGTCCTTGAGAAATGCCACTCCAACCTCAAAGGCCTCCTCCGGGGTACCGGAGACCGGTACAATAATGCGTACTAATGAGCCATCTGTTCGATTATTCGTCATCGAATCCCAAATCATATAACCTTTTGCCCAGTATTCGCTCGCAATCACTCGGCCGCGGTCATGGTACCAATACAACACCAGTTGTTGATCAACTCCCTTTTGAATAAGCACTTTATTGATGAGAATTGGCGGCCCGTTCTTGGTGATGGGAACTGAGGCCATGCTGGTGTCGGCAAAATTCCAGCCGGCTCCAGGCAGGCAATTTTTGGGTGAGTGATAGGTTGCCCCGGTTCGTTGACTTTCGTAATACCCAATGTATAGTGAGACGGGGGTCAAGAGGGGGGTATGATTTGTGCCCGTTGTCAATGGGGTTGGGGCATAGATTCGCATTAAATAATCGCTGACCTTGAGGACATCCAGGACTTTCTGTTCGAGCGAGAGCTCTTTTCCTTCCCAGCGGTCGGCGAGTGTCATTTGAAAGCCAGAAAAGGGTTTTTTCTCGGGAATGAGTTCTCCGTGGGAAAGCGATTGTAGGAGTCCAATCGTTCCAACCAGAATCAGAGATGCCACCAAAAGAGGCCAAGGTTTCATGATTGCTCCATGTGCAAAGATACGCAGTGTTTGTCGTTCCGAGCCTTCTCTTTGACAGGTAACACCAGGTCGAGTGTCATGAGAGTTAGGACCTGAGAGAAAATAACTTGGACCATATCGCGCCAAGATTTGGGTCGGATTTGGACGGAACGATTGAGAAGAACGCGAAGCATCGCACAGCTCTGTTGAGGGTTTTTCGA
>CAYMQW010000111.1:6740-7005 GCA_964392595.1 uncultured Nitrospiraceae bacterium | reverse complement strand
CTTTAGGGGTTTTCTTCGATGCGAGGAATCCTTCTTCGGCATCAATCACAAAATCTAGCGGGATGGTTCCCCCGAGTTTCGTATCGATTAGTTCCATACCCTTGTAAATTTCGGTGTCGCTTTTAAAGTGATCGATAAAACGGTTTTCGACCTTCAGCATGGTAATGCCGACAACACCCAGGACCGCAACAAGAACACCACCCCCGAGAATGGCCTTGGAATGTTTCAGGGTGAAGGCCGCCACGGCCAAGGTAAAGGACCGAGT
>CAYMQW010000111.1:0-6730 GCA_964392595.1 uncultured Nitrospiraceae bacterium | reverse complement strand
GCATCTGAACGCACCATGGCCTTCTCGGGAGGAAGAAGGACCAGCACTGCGGGAAAATAGATAAAGTTCAGCACAAAGGCCAAAGTAATCCCAATCGTCATCATCCACCCAAAATCGATGACAGGCCGAATGTCACTGACAATGAGGGAGCAAAAAGCCACAATGGTCGTAATGGCCGTATACAAGCACGGTTCGAACATGACGCGCATGGTTTCAAGCACCAGCGATTTTCCATCCATGTCGGGATGTTGCCCATTAAGAATTTGATAGCGCACGATAAGATGGATGGTGAGCGACATCGTGATGATGAGCAGGAGAGAAATAAAGTTTGAAGAAATGACCGTGACCCGCCAATCCACATACCCGAGAAACCCGACCATCACGCTCACCGAGAGCAAACAGCAAGACATGGGCAAGAGCACCCAGCGCAATTTTCGAAAAAAATAGGTCAAGGCAATAACCAAGAACACCAGGACGCCAATTCCAAACACGACGATGTCATGCTCGATAAACCCAATCATGTCTGAGGTAATCATCCTCACACCACCTAAAAATAGTTCAGCGCTGTGGCGATGCCGATCTAGAATTCCACGTACGACCCGGATATCTTCCCGCCCGGACTCGACAAAGAGGGCATGGTGCGCATTAAATTCCAGTGTCACCGAATCCAGTTGTTCCGCTTCTTCTGCGGTGAGTTCCGACACCTCGGCGCGTTCCCGTAACCGGTTTCGTTTCTGCAATAGCGCCTTGTAGGTTGTATCTTCTTGAAAGATGACCTGAATCACAGTCGTCTTTCCATCAAGGCTCACGAGATTATTTTTATAAATGGGACTTTTTAAAAATTCCTTGCGCGCGAGCGCAATATCCATCCCAGGCGTCTCCAGCGTTCTCACACCACCCTCATCAGTCAATTCTGACAGGGTCATTTTGGGGCTATTCACTAAAGGAACATTTAAAATCGACAGGATGGTTTTGACGTGTTTCATTCGGGCGAGGTCATCCTGCAAGGCCTTCAGGCCTGTCAGTGATTCGGAAGAAAACACATCGCCCGGAGGTGTGTAGGTGACGAGAAGGAAATCATCGGAGCCATAGAGGTCACGACTGTCCCGGTAATATTTCAAGTCCTGATCGTTGTCAAGGACAATCGACTCGGCCGAGGCATCGAGTTTAAAATTCTGACTGTGGAAGGCAAAAAACACCACCAGCAGGAGGAGTAGCCCTAAGGCAATGATCGGTCTGTCAATGACCGCGCGTTTGTAGATCTGAAGAACCCCTGACTCCATAACCCTCCATCACTCCTTACAAACTGTCCAAATAGACAAAACCAGCATCATCCCTAGCGGCTGAGGTAAAGTCAATAATGGTGGGCGTATTTTTCAATTTTTTTCTCTTCTTGACTGTGTAGCCCGTTTCTCCTGGTTCAGGCCTTTACCCTTGATATTATGATCTGTATTGTTGCCGATGGTCAGATAGGGGGTTTTCCCCAGACCTTAAGGAGAAAAAGAGCACATGAATCAGTCAAGCTATATTTTCAACAAAAGCGAGGACCGGCCAGAACGTGATCGACTCAAATTGATTGAGCGATACCACGATCCGCGCACGCGCGAGCGACTACAAAAGGTCGGCATTCGTGCAAAAGGGACATGTCTTGAGGTCGGACCGGGCGCGGGGTCCATCATGCGATGGATGGCCCGAATCGTGGGTCCCCTAGGGCATGTGATGGCCATTGAATTGAATCCCCGTTTTCTTTCCCGCAACACACCACCACATCTCTCCCTCATTCAAGGCGATATCAATAAGGTGCCGCTCCCATCAAACACCTTTCAAGTTGCACACGCTCGGTTTACATTGATTCATACGCAGAGCCACCAACGCGCAGTGAAAAAAATCATTGAAGCACTTCGACCAGGGGGTTGGCTTGTACTTGAGGAGCCGGATTTTTCCGTTGCGCGTGTGGTGACAGGACCAAAAGGGTTGGGGCGATCCGTTCAGCGAGTGAATGAGGCCATCCAACACATGTTCTCCAACGCGGGGCTGGACCCAGCATTCGGAGTCAAGCTTCCCTGTCTACTCCAAGAATTGGGCCTCGTGAATCTCGCTGTGGAGAATGATACACCGCTTGTTCAAGGCGGGTCCCCCATGGCCACCATCATGAAATTGTCTGCTCACCAATTAGCCGAGCAATACCTTACGACGGGTCGAGTGACCAAGACCGACCTGACCCGCTATATCCGTTTTGCCGAAGATCCAGATTCCTGGGCCGTGTATCACGCAACCGTAGCCGTCATGGCCCAAAAACCTCGAGGCGTATCAACCAAGACGTAATCGGATGACGTTCGGATAATCGGGAAAATATTGTTCGATGACGGGAAGATCAAAAGCACGCAGGATCGATTCCTTCGGCTCCCGTTCCAACAGAAACTCGAATGATTTCTCAATCAGGGTTTCAGGCTGAACATCGCCCCCATATCGCTGGAGGTCATCAGCGCTGGCCGTCACAGTATGACTCGTGCGTGATGCACCTTCATGCACTTCCACACGAAATTGTATGTCATTCAAACGTTGGACACGAATATCTGGCATCCATCACCTATCTGAAGTTCTGCCTAGCGCGCTTCCAGCTCAGCAGTGGCCCACGGTTTCACTTTCTTCATGGCCCGAGCCCAAAGGGATTGATAGGTTTCACGACCCTGCAGCAACTGGCAATATCGATGGAGCACACGTTGATAGGGACCAGGAAATGTTCGGCCCAACCACCGATGCCAGAAGCGTGGCAGCCCATAGACCGCTCGATTCAATTTCAAGGCAATCCGAAACTCTTCCGCGAATTCTCGCATGATCGCGTCATCATACGCTTCTAGCGTAATATGGTCATGTCGTAAAAAATTCGCGATGCTCGTCCCAGCCAGTTGTCCTGACCGCACGGCATACAAAATACCTTCCCCCAATAAGGGATCAACCAGATGTCCGGCATCGCCAACCAGCACGGCTCGTCCATGAACCAAGCCTCCATTCCATTTATTCCCTTTCAACCCGGGGTGGCGATTAAACACCGGAATCGGGTGACCCACTGGCGTAGGGATTGTCAATCCGGCAAGAGAAGGCTCCTCGAGTGAAAATTGCTGAAAACTGCGTTTGGGGCGACTATCTCCTCGCACGAATTCCCCTACACCAACTGAAATACCATCGCGTTTCGGAAAAATCCACCCATACCCCTTCTTCGCCGTATTGAGACTAATCACCGCAAATTTTCTCCCGCCATTCTCGCCAACATTTTCAGAGAAAACTGGTACCTGCACTTCAGAGACGGCAAAAACCTCGCTTTCTAATCCTGGAATATTCCACAATCTTCGACCGGGAAATAATTGCTTCGCGACCACACTCATGGCCCCATCGGCACCAACAACCACGCGACAGCGATACCGTCCCTTCATCGTCGTCACTTCTATCCCGTCTTGAATAGCCTGAAGAGTTTTCACCGCCTCGTCCTCATGAACGTCAGTCCCACTCTGTTGAGCGCGAGTCATGAGCCACGTATCAAACCGCGATCGCATGACCATAAACGCAAACGGCTCCTTGGACTCGACAAAAAACGATTCCTTTGGCCCGTAGCTAAACTGCAAACGATGCACGGCTTCTTCAACGACCTGTTTATATTCCGGAGGCAAAATATGATCAATCCGAGCGGATAACGCCCCGCCACAGACTTTGTATCGCGGATGGGTGTGTTTTTCTAAGCCCAGCACGGACAACCCCGCGTGACTTAACTCATACGCCGCCGATGCCCCTGCCGGCCCCATCCCAACCACAATCACGTCATACCAGACCTGACTAGAGCCATCACTCACGAGAAAAAAGTTCCTTTGCGGTGGGAGAGAGAAATGTCGAATGAATCTTCAGAATTTCGTCGGGCACACTGTACCGTATTTTCGACCTAGCCACCACAGAAAATTCTCTTGACCGACAATGTCAAATTCCTTAATTCCCTTCTGAGTCAACAGAGGTACATCCTCACATCAATCGATGGCTATAGATCAAAAAGTGACAGAGATTTCACTGAAGTGTTATAACTCACTTTCCAATATGCTAAGACCTCGGATGGAAATAAAAAGGAGACCCTATGCCAGACTCACCGTCCACTCCACCGCCAGGAAAAGAAATCACCACCCTCGGTGCTGGGTGTTTTTGGTGTATTGAAGCGGCGTTTGATCAACTAAAAGGTGTGGAGTCCGTGGAATCCGGATACATGGGGGGGAAACATCCCAACCCGTCATATGAAGACATATGCACGGGAGTCACTGGCCACGCGGAAGTGGTTCAGATCACGTTTGACTCTTCGGTGATTTCCTTTCGAGACATTCTCCAGGCATTCTTTTTCCTCCACGATCCCACGACATTAAACCGCCAAGGAAACGACGAAGGCACGCAATATCGATCCGTTATTTTTTATCATTCCCCGGAACAGGAAGCCACGGCGAAAGAAGTCATCGCGACCCTCACCGCAGAGAAACTCTTTGATGCTACGATCGTGACAGAGGTCTCACCGGCCCAACCGTTTTATATGGGAGAGAGCTATCATCAAGAATATTTCGTGCGTAATCCTACGCAACCCTATTGCTCATATCTCATCGGTCCGAAGATTGCCAAGTTTCGCAAACAATATGAAGCAAAATTAAAAGCGTGAGAGAGGCAACGCCCTCATCACTAATCTCGTATCCTCTGGTAGTCCTGTAAATACTATGACGGTCCCTGCTCCGAACCCATCCGCTACCCCAACAGATCAGCCATCAAAAAACGATATTTGGATCCTGGGCATTTCAGGGTACTATCACGATAGTGCCGCCTGCATAGTCAAAGACGGGCACATTATTGCCGCAGCCCAGGAAGAACGCTTTTCCCGAAAAAAACACGACGCCCGATTTCCGGTCCATGCCATCACGTACTGTCTTCAAGAAGCCAACATCACTTTGAGTGATTTGGAGACTATCGTATTTTATGAAAAACCGTTCCTCAAATTTGAACGACTCCTCGAAACCTATTTATCGTTTGCCCCCAAGGGACTGCTGTCCTTTTGGCAAGCCATGCCCGTGTGGTTAAAGGAAAAGCTATTCCTCAAAAATCGGCTTACCAAGGAAGTAGGAAAATTTGGCCCCCTCAAAGGTCCCGGCCCCTTACCACCATTGTCATTTTCTGAACACCATGAGTCACATGCCGCCTCGGCTTTTTATCCGTCCCCCTATGAACGGGCCGCGATTCTCTGCATGGATGGTGTTGGGGAATGGGCCACCACATCCGTCTGGGCCGGAAACAACAATACCATCACGCCATTGTGGGAAATCCCCTTTCCGCATTCCCTCGGCCTCCTGTATTCAGCATTCACCTACTACACAGGATTTAAGGTCAACTCCGGCGAATATAAAGTCATGGGACTGGCTCCGTATGGTCAACCCACATACACAAAACAGATCAAGGATCATTTGATTGACATCAAGCCCGATGGTACCTTTCGGCTCAACATGGAGTACTTTAATTTCTGCACAGGGCTGACTATGACCAACCACAAGTTTGATGAACTCTTTGGTGGGCCACCGCGCACACCGGAATCGACCCTCACGCAACGAGAAATGGACCTCGCACGATCCGTTCAAGAGGTTACAGAAGAAATCATGTTGCAAATGGGGAGAACGATTCATCGCGAAACAGGTATGGATTATTTATGCATGGCCGGAGGAGTCGCGTTAAATTGCGTGGGAAATGGGCGCTTACTCCGAGAGGGCCCCTTCAAAGGGATTTGGATACAACCAGCTGCCGGCGATGCCGGTGGGGCCGTGGGTGCGGCCTTACAAGCCTATCATCACATGCTCGGCCATCCACGAACCTGCAGCCCCAGACAGGACTCCATGCAAGGCTCCTATCTAGGCCCGGCGTTTTCTAATGAGGCCATTGAACAATTCCTGAGCACTGTTGATGCACCGTATACTCGATATTTAGATGATGACTTTTTCGAAACGGTGGCAAAAGCATTAGCCGAAGGCAAGATCGTTGGCTGGTTTCAGGGACGGATGGAATTTGGACCACGCGCCCTAGGCGGACGAAGTATTTTAGGCGATCCTCGAAACCCCGGGATGCAATCCACGATGAATCTCAAGATTAAACATCGAGAGTCCTTTCGCCCGTTTGCCCCAGCGGTATTGCGAGAACGCGTGGCCGAGTATTTTGAACTCGATACCGACAGTCCCTATATGCTCATCGTCGCGCCCGTTGTAGAAAACCGACGAGTCCCCCAAGCTTCACACTCCGAAAACTTGTGGGGCATCGAACTCTTGAATCAGGCTCGGTCGGATATCCCAGCCGTCACGCACCTGGACTACTCAGCGCGAGTTCAAACGGTCCACAAAGACACCAACCCTCGCTACTATAGACTTCTGCAAACATTTGAAAAACACACAGGGTGTGCCGTCCTGGTCAACACATCCTTTAATGTCCGAGGCGAACCTATTGTCTGTTCCCCCGAAGATGCGTATCGTTGCTTTATGAGAACGGAAATGGACCTTCTGGTTTTGGAAAATTGTGTCCTATTCAAAACTGACCAAAAAGCTTGGGAAGAAGCAACTGATTGGAAGCAGGAATTTGCTCTAGACTAAGGGTTCGCGCAAGAATAACTTCCCCTATTTTGGCGTCGATCCATCCCGTCTGGCGGCGTTGCTCGTCCTTTCCATACGAGGAGTAT
>CAYMQW010000110.1:0-7060 GCA_964392595.1 uncultured Nitrospiraceae bacterium | reverse complement strand
TTAGGATTTCGGATTTGTTTCGGATTTCGATATTCGGATTTCGAGTTTATGGAACTTGTTTAGCATCACTCTATTCAGTCTCCCGGAACGACTGTGGAGATGGGATATTAGCATGAGCAGAGACGATAGCGATTACGTTGATGTCAATGGAGAGGGTTGAAAAATAGGAAAGCGACCACACAAGGCTTTTACGTCTTTGGCAATTCGGCGGTGGAGACGACGGTTGGTACTCTGCTGAAGCACTTCGTCGATCCAAGCCACGAGTTGAGACATTTCCGCCAAGCCCATGCCCCTGGTGGTCACAATGGGCGTTCCAATGCGAACCCCGCTCGTAATAGCTGGAGGGCGTTCATCATTCGGTACCGCATTTTTATTGAGAATGATGCCGGAGGCATCTAAGGCCTCTTCGGCTTCTTTTCCGGTGACACCTTTTGAGTTCAGATTCATGAGGAACAAATGCGTATCCGTCCCGCCAGACACCACATGATAGTCGCGCTCGATAAAGCCCTGTGCCAAGGCCTTCGCATTCGCCAATACGTGTTGCTGATAGGCCTTGAATCCTGGAGCGAGGGCTTCTTGAAACGCCACGGCTTTGGCCGCGATCACATGCATCAGCGGTCCACCCTGAAGACCGGGAAAGATGATCTTGTCCACGGCTTTGGCATGCTCGGCTTTGCACATCACCATACCTGCCCGCGGACCACGCAACGTCTTATGCGTGGTCGTCGTCACAAAGTCTGCATGGGGCACGGGACTGGGGTGAAGGCCGGTGGCCACTAGCCCGGAGATATGCGCGATATCGACGAGAACATACGCGCCGACTGAGTCGGCGATGTGTTTGAACCGTTCAAAATCAATGATTCGAGAATAGGCACTGGCACCCACCACGAGCATACGAGGCCGACATTCTTCAGCCATTTTTTGCACGGCATCGTAGTCAATCAGTTCGGTTTCAGGATTGAGGCCATACGCATACGATTGAAAAAACTTTCCAGAAAAACTGACTTTCGATCCGTGCGTCAGATGGCCACCTTGAGAAAGGGCCATCCCCAAAATCGTGTCGCCTGGCTTGAGGACAGAAAGATAGGCTGCCATGTTGGCGGTTGAGCCGGAATGTGGCTGGACATTGACATGGTCACACCCGAACAATTGTTTGGCCCGTTCAATGGCTAACTCTTCAACCATATCGACGTATTGGCAACCACCATAATAGCGGCGTCCCGGATACCCCTCGGCATACTTATTGGTCATCAGCGACCCTTGCGCAGCCTGCACTGCCTGGCTGGCATAATTCTCCGAAGCAATCAGTACCAATTTATCCCGCTGACGCCTCTCCTCCGCCCGAATCGCGGCATAGACTTCCGGATCGGTTTCCTGGATCGCTTTTAACCTGCCGACGGCATGTCCCATATTTATTCTTGAGGTTCCATGGTATCAGAAGACTCATTGTCGGATTCTTCTGATTCAGAGGGTTCACTCGTTTGAACTTCCTCGGAAGATTCACCCTGGGCAGCTGGTGCACCACCACCCTTTTTCACCAAGGTGACGGTAATGTGTGCCGTGATATCTCGAAACAATTTGATATCGACGGTGGACGCCCCCAATTCTTTCAATGGCTGGGGAAGTTGAATTTTCCGGCGGTCCACTTCAAAGCCTTCAGCGAGTAACCCTTCCTCAATATCCTTGGAGGTAATCGACCCAAACAGCTTATCGTCTTTTCCTGTCTGAACCGGAAAGGTCAGCGACACCCCTGACAATTTCTCCGCCTCACCTTTCAACCCATGCTCCAATTCCTTGGCCTTATGCCCAATCACGCGTTTGGCATGATCTAACGCCTTCACGTTCCGGGGGTTGGCTTCCAAGGCCTTCTTGTAAGGCAACAAATAGTTCCGGGCATACCCATTGGCGACATCCAAGATTTCGCCCACATAGCCCAAATTATCCACATTTTCTTGAAGGATTACCTTCATGTACATACCCCTCTCATAGTTCTTAGACGAAAGAACAGATCATAAGGACCACCCATGGAAATGTCAATTTTTGCAATCGTTTAGCGGGATTGAGCCGCTTTGGAAGCAGCAGAAATTCTAGGTGAGCCTATATATTGTCATTTCGACCAAAAGGAGAAATCTGTAGTTCTGAGGCATGTGCAAATATTGAATAGGATTATTATGTGGGGTTTCGCCCCCCCACGCCGAGTCACTTTTGTTTCGGCAAAAGTGACCAAAACCATTTTCGCCCGTATGCGACCCCAAGGGGTCCCTCCGCCTACGCCCCCAATAACATGGCGAGGGAACTCGCTCCGCTCAAACAACCTTCGCCAAAAAGTCGATTCGGGGCTCCGGCTCCGCCGCATCCGAAGGCGAGGATGCCCGCAGGATGAATAAATAAAAACACAAACTTCAATTTTTCTAGTTTGATCTATCGCCACACCCCGTTGTGATTCATAAACACAGCACCACCCAGTGCGGGGCTTGATTTTTGAAACCCTGCCATTCACCTGCGTTGTGCGCGGCTGGGCCGCCGCCCCAAATCCTACATCTCGGCAAGGACTGTCTGAGCGAAGAGGTGGCCTTGCACCTTGGAGCGAGTTTCCTCGCCATCCTGATTCGGGGCGGTGGACCAGTTCCCCGTCGTTCCGCGCACGCGCAAAACATGGGTTTGGGCACTTGCGCCGGGGCGAAACCCCGCATAGGATTAAATTTATACGCTGGGCCACGCCCAGGGACTTGTTTTTTTCCTAAATTAGCGTTTAGATGATTCTCCCGAACGACTCCTAAGTCTTCAATTGTTCATTAACTGAAACTCAGGAATTTACATGCCGGAAATTTCCAGGTTTTTTGGAATCATCATTGCGATTTATTTTCAGGAACATGGGGAGCCGCATTTCCATGCCAAATATAGCGGCCAAACTGGCGTGTTTTCCATCACAGACTTGAAACTTATCGAGGGACATTTACCTAAACGGGTTATTGCCATGGTACTAGAATGGGCATTTGAACATCGGGAAGAATTACTGACAAACTGGAATCTGGCAGTCGCGAAAAAGCCGTTACATGCAATCGCGCCTCTAGACTAAAAGGGGGAAGCCGCCATGCACTTCGTCAAAACCGTTCAATATGTCTCTGACTTTAAATTATTGTTGTCTTTTGAAGACCACAGCACGAAGCTTGTCGATTTAGCTAATTATTTGGATGGAGAAATCTTTGAACCTCTAAAAGACCTCACCTATTTTAAAACCGTTCGGGTACACCCTGAATTAGATACAATTGTATGGGACAACGGAGCCGATATCTCCCCAGATTTCTTGTACGAAATTGGTGTTCCGACCAGCCATCAAACCTCAGTCGGTTAATTCGTAAATCCCTCCCAGCAATCTTGCATCATTAGGTCCAGGCTCTTTTTTGTGACCGGCTATTCCCCTGCGTTGGGCGCGGCTGGACCGCCGCCACGAATCCAACTTTTCCGGCGAGGACTGTCTGAGCGGAGAGGTGGCTTTGCACCTCGGAACGAATTTCCGAGCCATCCTGATTCGGGGCGGTGGACCAGTTCCCCGTCGTTGGGCACTTTCGCCGAAACAAAAGTGCCTCGTCGCGCGGGGGCGAAACCCCGCATAAAATAAATGATAGGTGATGCACTCCCCACTAAAACCCTCGCTTCCTCGACACCAGCTTCAACCCTTGACTACAATGCCTATATGATCACCAACAAATTCATAACATCCTTAGGGCTCCTCATTCTTACCCTTGGAATCCTAGCCGGCAGCATCGCCCTGGCAGATGGGCTTCAAAGTTCCTTGGTAAAAGGCGCAGGGAACGTCGATCCTGATACCCCCGATCTCACTTCACTCAATATCAGATTAAGTCACCAAGCCATTCAAGCTCCAAAAGACTTGGTCATGCAAAGCGTGGATTTACCTGCAGTCCGAGCTGCCCGATCAATGATCGCGCCCTCGCCCAAAGCGGCCATATTAGAGGACGATAACCACAATCGCGTCGTGATTCTGTCATCCTCGGAGGAAGGCCGAGTCCATGCTCAAGTGCTAGAAGACCTCGATTTTTCGGAGAAGATTCCCTTTATCACGGCATGCGCGAACCACAATCGGTGCGCCTTTAATCGACAACCTGTCACAGGTGGACTCACTTGCGTGGCTATTTGTGTACAACAAGCACTAGATCTTTCTTACGAACTCAGACCATGAATCTTCTTGACCTTCTTCAGCATTTTTCCACTCAGCTCGCGACGGAAAAGGAAGAGGCCGTGGCGCAAGGATTGGATGATCCCATCGAATCACCGCACACAAAAAAACTCGGGAAAGCGGGAAGCTTGCATCTCTATACGCTGACGCTGCCGTCGCGAATGCCAGTTCTTGAAGATATCCCCCTCACAATCGTCCCGCCTGGAGATCTTGAGCCAACAGAAGGATATTCCCTTCGTCGCATCGGGAACGACATGTTGATTCAAACCTTGGACACTCTGGGACAATCGGTCGAAGATAATACGATTGTGCCGGACACGTCCGGGTTTTTTGTTACAGCCTCGAAACGGTTGAGAGAGATGGCCTCGAAACCCGAGTCCTATTCGTTAGGACCTGCCGATCGGTTGGCGCCTTGGCTCGATCCGGAACAAGCCGGAGGCGATGGATCTGCTCGTACCGGCGCATCCGCTGCTATATTGACGACGGTGTGGAGCGATAATCAATCTGCCCGATGGACCAAGCTGGGAACCTTAGCTGTCGAACTCATGCGGAAAAACAAACGGGTATTGCTGGTCGCACCAAGTCACCAAGTCGTGAGCGAATTGCTGGGATTTTTCGCCAAGACCTTTCGCAATGCCGCGCTTCCATTTAAGAGCTTATTAAGTTGTTACGAGGTTCCTGTGCTCTCCCAAGGCTCCGGCATGTCATTACAAGAACTGGGGTTTGAGGCCCAGATGCATTCATTTTTCGCAAAGTCCCGGTCACACAAAAATGCGCTTCAAAGCAAATACGACCGGTTTCGCGAGTTAACACCCATCCTGGCGTACAAAGGCCAAAAGCAGCGTGACCTTAACGAAGTGAAATTACTTGAATGGCGACTGCTCGCCGAGGTGAGCGGGTTTCAGGGCAAGATCAAAGACATCGATAAGCTTGTAGCCAATTATGACAATCTGCCGATCTGGAAGCGCCTGGGCATGCAGACCATAGGAAAGAACGTGGACACGCTTGCAGACTATCGCACGATCCACACAGAAAAAATTGCAGGTCTGATGAAAGAAGTCGAAATCGCGCAAGCCCGCATTCGCGAATTGTTACCCGAGGCCGCTATTCCGAAAGACCTGCGGCCGGAATACGAGGAGCTGAAGGATGACATTACTCGCCTTGGCGGGACAAAAAAAATTCGCGAAATGCTCGCCGCAGGCGAAGCCACCAATCGGCAAGCCTTTATTCAGAATACACGCCTCCTGATCGCCACCCCTGGACGGCTTGTCGCCGATCCCCTTTTCAAACGAGTTCGTTTCGATGTGCTGATTGCCGAAGATGCGCCACACATCCCCGCGCCGTTGTTACTTGCCGCCGCCGGCTTGATTCGCGAACGGATCATTATCGCTGGCAATACCCAAGACCTCACCCCCACCCAGGGCACTTCAGAAATCGCCGGCCTGTGGCGGCAATTGTGTTTGGAACCAAACCCCGCACCGTCTCACACCTCGCCTGCTTAAAAGTGATAGGTCATGTGAGAAAATGCAGCATCGCTCCTCCTCCTACGGTTCACGCATCACACTTCAACGCCTTACGTCTTAAGAGAACGTAGCTCACGGCCCCTTCTACCAGAACCAGGACGTGCATTTTCAACAGCCCTGAAAAGTTCACCCTCCTTCCCTTGACGCTCTCCATCTAAAAGCTGATAATTCCGTCTCACTTGTGCCGAAGTGGCGGAATGGCAGACGCGCTAGATTCAGGTTCTAGTGTCCTTTGGGGCGTGCGGGTTCAACTCCCGCCTTCGGCACCAAACAATTCTCTTTGCAGATCAACCACTTCCGCCATCCTTAGGCCACTAGGCTTATCTGACATTTCCCTCTCCTCGACCCTAAAAACCAGAATTGGTCAAGTAACTGAATCGTTTCCGGTCTATTGTTGTGCCCCATTGAACCTAGAAACAGCATGTAGAAATGCATTGGGTTTCCTCAACTTCCTGCCGATACATACAATAAGAGCAACACCCATGGAGTGGAGCATTCGGCTCGATCCTGGTCGTCTAGGAGGTAAGTATGGACCCCATTAAATTGTGTATGGTTCCTGCTGAGAAATTTGTGGAGGTGGATCGGTGCGTCACCGTTCAGCATGCTGTGAAAATCATGGGTGACCATGGTATCGGCAGTGTGTTGGTGTCCAGGGGAGGCTCTATCATTGGAATTTTGACCGATACAGAAGTGGTCAGTCGGCTTGTGGCAGCCGGGACGGCCCCCTCCCAGGTCACAGTGGAACAAATCATGTCGGCTCCAATCCTGATGATTGATGAGAACAAGACCCTTTATGATGCGAACGACTTGATGGCAAAAGAACAAATTCGATATCTGGGTATTTCCAAGGATGGAAAATTGGTGGGAATGGTGTCCGTGCGAGACGTGTTGGTTGGAATGACCAACGGTCCCAGTTCTGTCCTTCCTCCTTCATGGGCGCGCTATCAGGAGGGAGTTCGAGCCTACGAGCGTGGGGACTACGAGGGTGCCGTGAAACAATTTGGGGTCTTGGCTGAACAGGGGTTTGCGCGAGCCCAATACCACCTGGGATCTATGTACCAACAGGGGCAGGGCGTGCCCCAAAATGATGTGCAAGCTTTTATGTGGCTCATCCTTGCGGCGGTGGAAGGTTTTGAGTCCGCTGTCATCATTCAAAAGATGTTGATGAACGCTATGCTCCCCGATCAGATAATGGAGGCCGAACGGTTGGCCAAGAAGTGGCAACCTCAGGGGAAGTGAGGGGGGTTGCTATTCCAAGACGGGTGTTTTCTTCCTACCTTAGGACCTGCGAGAAAATAACTTGACCAATCTCGCATCCAATCTTCGGGCCATCTTTGAA
>CAYMQW010000109.1:6007-7070 GCA_964392595.1 uncultured Nitrospiraceae bacterium | reverse complement strand
TTTCCTGGTCCACTCGTTTTATGGAATTGGAATGAGCATGCAGCGGATAAAGCGAAAGCCGTTCTCGAGCTTGCGGCACAAATTCCAGATGTTTTAATGATTCCAATGCCTGACTATCGGCCCAAATATCCGAAAATCGAACCAGAGGAAATGATTAATCCGAATCACCCGAATCTCACGATTTGGGGGAATAAAATCGAAGTCTGTATTTTCATTGGCGTGCACTGTCATTATGCCAATCTGACGTTGAAAATGATTCGTGCTGGTACGAATTGCTGGACATCAGCGATTTGTGCTGAACAAGGTCATGAAGATGCGATGTTTACTATCAGAGATTCCGATGCGACAAAAATTCGGATGGCCGCTCAAGTGTTTAAGCGAGTGCGTGAAGAAATGGGTCTCACGTTACCGGAGAACGGCGAAAATGTTCGATTTACGGGATTCCAGTCCTTAGTGCATGGCGGGATAACCCATACGAATCCACTAGATATTCAACTCGGGGGTGAAGGAACCGCGAGTGCCGGCGCATTCGGCCATAAAGCGGAAAACATGCAGCGAGAGGGTTAAAGAAGAATTTTTGATCATTGTCGTCCTTTCTTTCAGAAAGGATTGTACCCACCCATAAAGGGGTTAAGCCATGAGTGATTCATTAGAGAGTGAAGTGAAAACCAATCCGCAAGGCGACCCAATTACGAGCGCAGCTCCAGATCCCTCTTCAGCTCCTGCCACGAAAGTGGGGAGAAAAGATCCTCATGCCGCTGCGAAAAAGCAAAAAATAGTCACACCAGAATATATGTTTTTGGAAGCTCCTCGAGAAAGAGAGTTTATCACTGGCAGTGAGTGTGCGAAAGAAGCAGTTCGTCGGTCCAACGTTGATATGACGGTTGCCTACCCGATTACACCACAAAGTGAGACCCTGCAGCTTATTGGGGTGTTATATGGAGAAGGGTATGTGAAAGAATTTTACCGTGGTGAAGAAGAATATGGGGTGATGTCAGCGATGGCTGGTGGATCTCGTGCTGGCGTTCGTTGTTTTACCGCAACGGCAGGTCCCGGAACGCTT
>CAYMQW010000109.1:0-5997 GCA_964392595.1 uncultured Nitrospiraceae bacterium | reverse complement strand
TGGCCAGGCCATCGGTTGCCTGTAGTGGCGATGTTTACCTGTCGTGTGGTGAATGCTCCATTAGCCATTCAACCGGACAATATTGAAATTGCCTACCTGTTGAATTGCGGGATGATCATATGGCATGCAGAGAATCAACAGGATCTGTTTGATTACATCATGATGGCCTTTATCGTTAGCGAAAAAAATGATGTGACCCTCCCTGTGGGTGTCTGTTGCGATGGATTTTTCGTGACCCATGCACGTGGATACTGTTCGATGCAGGATAAGGGAATAAAATTACCTGGTCGTGAAGCGTGGCGAGGGGCAGTGCCAGTCTTGGATGCTGAAAATCCTCCAGCGCGACTGTCGCGTGATGCGCCAGTTCAAAAGTCCAACTTCATGGCCTATAACATCCATGCTGTGTGGCAGCAGGAAGTGTGGGCAGCAGTTGAACGGTCGCGCAAATACATTGACCAGTATATGGGCGGACTTGTGGAGGCGCAAAACGTCGAAGGGGCTGATGTGCTTCTCATCGCTTCCGGCAGTATGGCGGGCCAATGTCGTGAAGCCATTCGTCTGTGTAACGATAAGGGGATTCAAGCTGGTCTCATTAAAATCAGATCGTTGAGACCATTCCCCAAGAAAGAACTCCGCAAATTGTGTGCTAGCGCCAAACTAATTGTGATACCAGAATTTAATTATGTCGGTTGGTTGGCCAAGGAGGTGGCCACTGCCATTTATGGGTATTCCAAAGCCAAAATCGTCGCAGGTCCCCATGTGTATGGTGGGATGTCTATGCCAGTGGAAATGATATTTGAGGAGATCGAATGTGGACTCACTGGGAAAAGATCAGCCACAGTTCCCTCCTCAGCCATTTTGGGAACCGAAGTTGATCCTGCAGAGGTGGCCCATTTCATGCAAAATATTTAACGCGACGTTGAATCACGACAAACTTGAGAGAAGATAGAAAAGAGCCTGCCTCCATCAATGGGGGCGGGCTCTTTTGCTTTAGGGATCAACGATGACTTGACTCTCTCAATCCACTAAGGTCTAAGTGATGTTTTACCGATCTTGATACCGTGTCCATGGCAACATCTCGGATTTCTTTGCTTTACCACTCCCTCTGAGTTATTCAGAAAGAGCGACTTTTTCTGCAGCGTTATGACAATCTTAGTGGCCAATGATGATGGCATTGATTCACCTGGAATTCGCGCCCTTGCCAAAGCCTTGGCACCCCTTGGGGACGTGTGGGTTGTCGCTCCTGAACGCGCACAAAATGCGATGGGGCGGGCCATCACCCTACACAAACCACTGAGACTCAACCAAGTGGGTCGGCAAATGTTTTCCGTGAACGGGACTCCTTCCGATTGCATTACACTGGCCGTCGGGAAATTATTGAAAGGACAGCATCTGGATCTTGTGGTCTCAGGGATTAATAAGGGGCTGAATCTGGGTGATGATGTCACGAATTCAGGAACCGTGGCCGCTGCCTTAGAGGGAGCCATTCGTGGCATTCCATCGATCGCGGTGTCGATGGATGGGCAGCAGCATTTTCGATTTACCCTTGGAGCCAAGATCGCCCTCGAAATTGCGACCATGGTGTTGCAGCGGGGGCTTCCAGTAGACACATTTTTGAATGTGAATGTGCCAGATCTTCAGCCCAACCGTCTTCAGGGAATGCAATTTACTTCGTTGAGTCGGCGCCGATATGACAATCCGGTGGTTGAAAAAACCGATCCACGTGGGGGGAAGTACTACTGGATTGCTGGTGAACAGGTAACGTGGAATCGAAAGAAACATTCGGATGTGGATGCCATTTCCCAAGGTTTTGTATCGTTGACCCCGCTCCATTTTGACATGACGCACTATCGGGCGCTGACCAAACTACAAGCATGGGAAGGCACATTAAATACCCGCGTACGTTCCATTCAACAGCCTTCGTAACGAACCTTACCCTATGATTCACGAACTCTATGATTGGATGTTATCCTGGTCGGAATCGCCCTACGCGATCCCTGCCTTATTTCTCCTGTCTTTCGCTGAGTCTTCATTTTTCCCCTTGCCTCCAGATGTTTTATTGATGGCGTTGACGTTGGGCAATCCTTCATGGGGAATGTACTACGCCGCGATTACCACGGCAGGATCCGTATTAGGTGGAATGTTTGGCTATGCGATTGGCTGGTGGGGAGGCAGACCTCTGCTCCTGCGATTTATGGGAAAAGAACGTGTCGCCATGATTCACCAAACCTTTGAACGCTATGAGGGATGGGCGATTTTGATTGCAGGGTTGACGCCAATTCCGTATAAATTGTTTACCATTGGAGCGGGGGCCTTTTTTGTGAATTTTAAGGTCTTCGTGATTGCGTCACTCATCAGCCGAGGGGCTCGCTTCTTTCTCGTGGCTGGTACGCTCCAACTCTTTGGCCCGTGGGTGAAGGACGTGATCGAAAATTATTTTAACCTCATTACGATTCTGCTCGTGGCCTTGATTGCCATTGGTTTTTGGATAGTTAAAATTTACGCCAAAAAAGCGGCCAAGACCTCCTCGTCTCCAAACGGGGAAGCCAACACCCCGTGAAAATATTCAATTCCCTCACGAATCAAAAAGAAACATTCGTTCCGCTCACCCCATACCATGTTGGTATGTCTGTCTGTGGGGTGACGGTGTACGATGAATGTCATCTCGGCCATGCTCGAAGTGCCATTGTGTTTGACGTTATTAGACGATACCTGGCATACCGTGGGTATCAGGTGAATTACGTCAAAAACTTTACCGATGTGGATGATAAAATTCTCCATCGTGCGGCAGCGGAGTCCATTCCCTGGAAGCAGGTGACTGAAAAATACGTGCACGCGTATTATCGCGATATGAATCGATTAGGAGTCATCACTCCCGATATTGAGCCGCGAGCCACGGATCATATGCCGGACATCATTCAGATGATCCAGGCTTTGGTTGAAAAGGGGCATGCCTACCAAGTTGCTCACGATGTGTTTTACGAAGTTTCAACTTTCGCCTCGTATGGTCAGTTGGGAAGACGAAAGCTGGAGGATATGCAGGCTGGCGCCCGTGTTGAAATTGATCCGCGCAAACGGGATCCGATGGACTTCGCGTTATGGAAGGGCGCAAAGCCAGGGGAGCCGGCCTGGGATAGCCCGTGGGGGCCTGGCCGCCCGGGGTGGCACATTGAATGTTCGGCCATGTCCGTCCATCATCTTGGGGGGGAGTTCGATATTCATGGAGGCGGCAAAGATCTGATTTTCCCTCACCATGAAAACGAAATTGCCCAGTCGCGTGCCGCTACAGGTCAAAAGTTTTCCAGGTTTTGGGTGCACAATGGATTTGTGACGATCGATGAAGAGAAAATGTCGAAGTCGTTGGGGAACTTTTTCACGGTCCGAGAAATTTTCGACAAATCTAATTGTCCGGAAACCGTGACGGCTGAAACCCTTCGATATTTTCTCTTGACCACACACTACCGAAGCGATGTGAATTTTTCCAATCAGGCCGTGTCGGAAGCCAAGTCGGCGCTGGATAATTTGTATGGATTGTTTCAACGGTTACAGGAATCATCTTTACGCGAATCTCAAGAAGAAACCTCGATTCAGCCACGGCTCGATCAGTTTGCCCAGGCATTTGAAGATGCGATGGATGATGACTTCAATACCCCCAAAGCATTCGCAGGGTTTCAGCAACTGCGAACGGAGATCAATCAGATGCTTCCCACAGGCTTGCCTGATTCATCTCGAAAACAGATTCGGGAAGCCTTCCGACGTTGCGGTGATCCCTTAGGACTTTTTCAGCTACCTGACCAGGAATGGGTGTCCCGTCCTTTGGAGTTTAGTGGCGCGTCTGGAACAATACAGGATGAACAGAAGGAATTGACGGATGAGTGGATACAGGAGCAGATTCAGCAAAGGGTCCAAGCGCGACTCGGGAAAGACTTTGCAGCCGCAGACCAAATCAGGAAAGACCTGGCGGCCCAAGGAATTATCCTCGAAGATCGACCCGATGGGACCACGCGATGGAAGCGGTGATCCTGGAAAACGGATCTGTGGCATCCATGCGGTGACAGAAGCTCTTCGGGCGAAGACCCGCAGTTTTGTGAAGATTCTGCTTACTCATCGAGATCGGCAGTTCTCCAAAATCATTCAATTGGCCAAATCTCAAGGGATTCCGCTTGCAATTGAACCACGGCAGCATCTCGATCGATTTGTCATACGGGGTGAGAATCATCAAGGTGTGGTCGGGTTGGTGGCTGCGAAATCTTACGATACCGAAGAAGAAATCCTTTCACGGGTGTCGAGACTGCAAGAAGCCCCACTGCTCCTGGCGTTGGATGGAGTCGAAGATCCTCAAAATCTCGGCGCGATCATTCGAACTGCGGAGGCCGCGGGTATCCATGGGGTATTTATTCCGGACCGGCGTTCGGTTGGTTTGACCTCCACAGTCGCTCACACATCAGCTGGTGCTCTGGAGCATATGTCCGTGGCCCGATGTTCGAACATTGGGAAACTTATCGAGCGATTGCAGGCTGACGGTATTTCGGCTGTGGCCTTCCATCCTGGTGCTGACCAATTTTATGATAATATAGAGATGAATGGCCCCACCCTGTTAGTATTCGGCGGTGAGGGAAAAGGTATTCGGCCTGGAGTGCTTCAGAAATGTGAATATCACGCGAAGATTCCTATGCATGGCCAGGTTGAATCGCTCAATGTGTCGGCAAGTGTCGCAGTCGTCGTGTTTGAGGCGGTGCGGCAGCGAAGGAAGGAAGGGAACGCAGATCTTATCGAATTTGAATGAGACCTTCTTGAATGGCCGCATTAAGGAGCTGTGCGGCATTCGATACCCGTACTTTTTTCATCATATTGGCCCGATGGGCCTCAACGGTTTTCACGCTGATTTTCAAACGCAGAGCAATCTCTTTATTCTTCAGTCCTGACCAAATCAACTGCAGAATTTCCTGCTCACGCTCGGTTAAGGCTTCAGGGCGTTTTCGTTTCAAGGGAAGGACGTCTCTCTTTTTTGTTTTGGCTTGCGTGGTCATGGATCACCGAATTTTTCCTCAAGATGAATTATGTAGGCAATACTAGCAGTCTATTTGTTTGAAAGTAAAGACCACTAAGTACGTAATTCAGCCCATATGAGCGGATTTTCTGCCTGGCACAAGATGCAGATATGATAGATTCCTTGTGGCTCTATGTGTGGGTATTTCCCGTCGGTTTGGTGGTGGGGAGTTTCCTCAATGTGTGCGTATATCGAGTGCCTGCCGGTCAGTCTGTCATCTCGCCTCGTTCCCAATGTCCTGCCTGTCAAACACACATTGCCTGGTTCGATAATATCCCTCTCCTGAGTTACATCTGGCTCGGTCGCCGTTGCCGACATTGCCAGACCTCCATTTCCCTTCGTTATCCCGTCATCGAACTGATGAATGGCCTGGGATATGTCGGCGTTGTGGCCACATTTGGGTGGACGCTGGCTGCGGGAGTGTATGCCCTATTTTTCTCAGCGCTCCTCGTCGTAGCCTGGATTGATTTGGATCATCTCATTATACCGGATGTCATTTCCCTCCCAGGAATCGTCATTGGTTTGCTCGCTGCGGCAACGGTGCTGCCCATTGGGTTTGTGAATGCCGTCGTTGGGCTCCTTCTGGGCGGTGGGCTTCTCTGGATGCTCGCCATTCTGAGTCCTTATCTGTTCGGGAAAGAAGGCTTAGGTGGTGGGGATATTAAATTGTTAGCGATGATTGGAGTATTTTTGGGCTGGCAGCCGGTGTTGTTAACGCTTATGATTGCCTCGGTATTTGGGGCAGTTGTGGGAATCGGACTGCTTGTGTTCAAAGTGATGGAACGAGGGCAATACATTCCCTTTGGGCCGTTTCTCGTGTTTGGAGCACTGGCGGCGTTATTCTTTCATGCCGAACTGGTGCAGTGGTATATCAAGACCATGTGGTAGCCTAGGGCTCGCGCAAGAATAACTTCCCATGTTTGGGCGTCGATCCATCCCGTCTGGCG
>CAYMQW010000108.1:0-7102 GCA_964392595.1 uncultured Nitrospiraceae bacterium | reverse complement strand
GTCACATGTACACGGCATAATGAAAATTTTTCCATTATTCAACGGTTCCCTTTGAGCCGCTTCAGGCGTTCTTCAACGAGCAACATCCGACGCTCTTCTTCAGGAATGCCCTCGACCAGGGCCAGATATGTTTCATATTCTTCGATCGATCGCCGTACGTCCACCTGCTCCAACGCCTCGGCCAGATTAAATCGGGCTCGCGAATAATTGGGACGTAACACAATGGCCTGTTGGAATAGTGTAACGGCCTGCGCACGTTTTTTCTGTTGGGCCAACACACTGCCAAGATTATTGATGACCTCGGGCACATTGGGTCTGATCTCCAAAGCCTTTTCCAAGTGTTGTTGTGCTTCTTTGACTTGTCCCTTTTCTCGAAGAGCCAGACCAAGGCGATGGTGAGATTCAGCTAACCGCACTGTATCCTTGAACCCATACTCCACAGCTTGTCGATACGCCTCAACGGCCACATCGGGTTGTTGTTGGCCACATGAAGAAAATAACGCACCCTCTCCTCGAGCGAATTGTTGGAGTGCCAGAAACTTATTGTCTTGGCTCAGTGCGGATTCCTTTTCTTTATCGGCTTGTGTAGAACGGACTAACCCTGGCAAGTAGGTTTCCTGATAACTGGATAACAATTGTTCATAGGGGTCAATGGCCATTGAGGCAACGAGTAATTGCGGACGATCTTCGTCATCAAGAACGAGATACTGCGTGGTAGATGTTTTATCACCTGTACGATAGAGGACCGCTGATTTGGCTTTCGTACTCTGGAGAAGCTGTGTGGGATCAAGAAAAAAGGCAGATGAAGGAGGCAATTCAGACAGAGTTTGACGTAAGACGGGATAGGGTTTCAGGTTCAACCCAGATGTGAATCGAAAGATGGCCCCAACAAGGATCCCTTCTTCATTAAAAAAATAGAAACGATCGTGATCCGGCTGACTACTCTGTGCTAAACGTTGCAGCCGTTTCCCGGAACCCCATGGTTCTTGAGTATACGCCGTACCCTTCCATTGACTGAGAATCAAGGTTTGGTCGTCGCACAGCTTCGTTGAACCCAGCAATTCTAGATCGCTGGCTGAGGGCGGAAGCCCGGGTTCTGGCTGAGGGGTGCTACTACAAGAAGACCAAGTTGCAAGGGCACCACAGAGCAAAACACATCGGCCATATTTCAGGAAAGAAGGCCTTGGGGAGTCAGGGCCTACCTGATCTGGAACATCAGATGAAAAGAGGTTCAAACGCAAGGGCATGCCACGTTGGTGCGTGAGATTTATGAAGTGGTGGGCGATACTGGTATCGAACCAGTGACCTCTTCCGTGTGAGGGAAGCGCTCTCCCACTGAGCTAATCGCCCATAAAATTAAATAATATCATAGCCCCATTGATGCTGACAACGAAACGATCTCTTCCGCATACTCCTATTTCGTCTTTCGTATCTCCGACAGAATAAACGTATCTCGTGCCTGCGCGCTGTGCCGACTCCGCCATAGTAGCCTCTTGGCTACGACGGCCGGAAGCGCTCCGGCGCGCAAGCGTGAAACGTATTTCGTAACAAAGAGACTAAAAAAGACGAGCGACGAAATACAAAAGACAAGATACGAGATGCGAGATGCGTCTATTCTTCCCGGCTGCCGATTTTTTTAATCAGACTATCCTTATATCTTGACATCCTCGGTTAGCAGAGGCAAAGTGTGGCTCCGGTTGAACTGTAATTCTATTCATCCCCGTCACTTCTCTTTATGAACGAGTTTGGCAAAGGACGGCCAACACAAGGGACCCTGGTTCATGATGCTGCGGGATGTCAGCGCCACCCCCGGCAAGCGTGGATCAGCGGAACTCTTGGTTCGATCGCCGGGCTCCTCATACTTCTTCTTGATCTTACCCTCTCCACAAACCTAGCCATTCCACTATTGTATGTATTTGTGATCCTATTGGTTTGGTGGGTCCCATCACGTTATGTATTTTTCACAACGGCAAGTTTATGTTCGGTCCTGATCACTCTTGGCGTCTTTGGCTCTCCAGCTTTGCAGGAAGACCACACGAATTTGTTCAATAGGATTCTGGCCCTGATCATGGTTTGGAGTCTGGCGGTCTTTCTTGCAAAAAGAAAAAATACAGAACAGTCGTTAACCGCGTTCGTACAGGAAAAAACCATAGAACTCGAACACACGCATTCCGACTTACGTACGAGTATTCTCCAGCGGGAAAAATCTGAACATGCTCTGGCCGATCTCAATCGCATCCTCTTGGAGCAAAACCAGGAATTGAAAACGATTGTCAGTGTTGCGTCACATGACCTTCGATCACCCTTGGTCAATATCCAAGGGTTTAACAAAGAACTCTCCCATTCCCGTCTTCGGCTTCAACACATTCTTGAATCCCATAAACTCGCACCCGCATGTAAACAGGAAGTAATGGCTATCCTTGAGGGAGATATCCCGGAATCGTTGCATTATATCCAAGCAGGGGCGAAGAAAATGGAAAGCCTCTTGAATGGATTATTGCGTTTTTCGAGACTGGGCCAGCTCACGTTGAAATTTGAAGAACTGAATATGAACGCCATGATTGCCGGTATTATTATGGGGATGGAATATCAATTGAAAGAAAAAGGAATCTCTCTGCAAATCGAAGATCTCCCAAGCTGTACGGGTGACGCCACTCTGGTCAATCAGCTGTTTTTCAATCTGATTGACAATGCGCATAAATATGTTTCTTCAACCCGTCAGGGCATGATTCGCATCACAGGAGTTCGAGGGGACGGGTATGCCAGGTATGGGGTTGAAGATAACGGCATCGGTATTCAACACGATCATCAGGAAAGAATTTTTCAGATGTTTCATCGACTCAATCCTTCCTCAGGAGGAGGCGAAGGCTTGGGGCTTACCATTGTCCGTCGGATTGTCGAACGACATAAGGGGCGTATCACCTTGGATTCTCAACCCGACCAGGGGACGACTTTCACCATCGATCTTCCAGTGTCCAACGGGTAAGTCCAAACCTTCACACTTTCCCATGGCCCTCCAAGAAGTAAGGAGTGAGGAGCAAGAGAGGATTCCTTGCGTTTTATTCCTTACTCCTTACTTTTCACTCCTCACTAATTTTCTAGACGGTGAAAATTATCCAAGAAACGGCAGCTGGGCGAAAAACAGACGTGTAAGCTATTAGTGTGCCAGGTGTGCCAGGTGTGCCAAGAGGCTGCGCGGACTGCTGTGATCCAACTGCCGTTTCTAGGATTATACTTAAATAGTACTATCGATAAGTCTTGACAATGCCGAGCAAAAGGATCATATACATTCTTAACTAAGGGTTAACACCTTTATATTTTATATTTTTCCGTTTGATTTTAAGCCCTTGCGAGAATTATTCATGTATCGTCAATGGGCATCTATCATCTCACTTTTCTTCCATCCGAAGAGCCTCGATAGGCTATCGGCCTCCACCATTTCATTCGTTTTTTTCCATACGTTGATTGTCTTAGATTTCACGTCTTTGCTCAAAGAAGCGGAGATGCCCAAAGCCATTTAGGCTTGGCCCTGTGAATGTAGAAGGGTCGTAGTTCACGATTTCCATTCGTGCTGGGATACTGACTCAGTTTTCCATTTCGCTAGCGCGTTAGTTCTTAGCTGAAACACTACGACGTCAAGCCAGAGAGGATCGTGATCTGAACCTAGAAACGGCAGTTGGATTACAACAGTCCACGCAAGCTCTTGGCGTACCTGGCACAATAAAAAAAACGTCTCATCACCACCAAGGTGACCACGACTTTTTTTATTGCACCATGCACACCAATTTCTTGCATGTTTGTTTTGTGCCCAACTGCCGTTTCTAGGTTAACCAAGGAGATTGGATGTCTCGATTTAAACCCCTATACCCTAAACCGTCCTTCCATCAGTTCAGGCAACTAGAACCCAGTCATCCTCGTTTTCAGCTGCTTATTGAACAAAATGTTGACGGGATGGTCATCGTGGGAGCGGATGGAACGATTCGATTTGTGAATCCTGCCGCCGAAACTATCTTTGGGAAAACCTGGGTTGATCTGATGGGCACAGAGTTTCGTTTCCCGCTGCTGGTTGGAGACACGACAGAAATTGATATTGTGACTCCAGGAGGAGACACTCTTCAAGCCGAAATGCGAATAGTGGAAATTGATTGGGAGGAAGAGTCCGCCTATCTGGCCTCGTTGCGAGATATTACCAGTCGAAAAATTGCCGAAGAAGAACGCAAGCGGGCCGAGGTCCAAATGCAACAAGTTCAAAAACTCGAGAGCCTTGGGGTGTTAGCCGGAGGCATTGCCCATGACTTTAATAATCTGCTGATGACAATCGTGGCCCATGCTGGACTGGCGGCCAAGAAAATGACCCCTGAATCCCCAGGCCGAGAACACCTTCTCAAAATCGAGCAAGCCGCACTTCGCGGGGGCGAGTTAGCAAATCAAATGCTGACCTATGCAGGGCGAGGCAAACCACTCATTCAGGTAATTCACGTGTCGAAACTTGTTGAGGAAATGGGTCATTTACTGGCCGTTTCTATTTCCAAAAGAATTTCGCTTATCTATGATTTATCCTCACACCTTCCCATGGTCAATGTTGATCCCGCACAAATGCGACAAGTCGTGATGAATCTGATTATCAATGCATCAGAAGCTATTGGCGAACGGATGGGAACCATCACGTTGAGAACTGGTAACATGTGCGTCACGGAGGACTATCTAAGTGGATGCCATGTTCGAGGCGAATTTGAAGATAAGACCTGTGTATTTTTCGAAGTCGTCGATACGGGCATCGGGATCGATACAGAGGCGCTTGAAAAAATTTTCGATCCGTTTTTTACCACGAAGTTTGCTGGAAGGGGTCTCGGTCTTGCAGCACTACTTGGCATCGTGCGATCACATGGTGGAGCGATTAAAGTCGACAGTGAAGTAGGAAGGGGAACAGCCTTTCGGATTATCTTACCTCGTATGCTTGGAAGAGAGAGTATACCTCATGAGCAATCTGGCATACAGAAAATCCCCTCGGGCAAAGGGATGATACTGGTGGTCGATGATGAAGATGACGTTCGACTTGCCGCACAATTGATCCTGGAAGACACAGGGTACCAAGTCATTTGTGCTCAGGATGGGCTGTCAGGACTTGATCTCTTTCGTCAGTATCAACACGACATTCGAGCGGTCCTGTTGGATTTGACGATGCCCCACATGAATGGTGAGGAATTGTTTTCAGAAATACAACGGATCCGAAGGGATGTGCCAGTGGTCCTCTCTAGTGGATATTCTGAAGAAGAAGCCATTCGACAATTTGCCGGAAACCCCTTCAATGCCTTTATTCAAAAACCTTATCAAATTGATGCGCTCGTCGAAACCATCAATCACGTCCTCGATGATCCCGCCTCCTAGCATGCCTACGGAACAATAAAGTATAATCCTAGAAACGGCAGTTGGGCGGAAAGCAGCCGTTTCGTAGAATAATGAATGATTGCCGAAGGCTTTCTGTAGTAGACTCTCGCCGAGAGTCAGTGGATTTGTATGCTCACGATTTATTAATTGGAGGTTTTGTTATGATATGGGATAAGGAATGGACCCTTGTTCTTGGGCTAACAGTTGGAATGTTGACTGGCGGGGTGACGATCTCTCATGCCCAAATGGAGCTTCAACTGACCTTGCCGTTGGGATTGGAAAGGGAAAGCCTCGTTATTCCTGATGATAATCCTTTGACGAGGGGAAAAATTGAACTCGGCAAAATTCTATTCTTTGACAAACGGTTGTCGGCCAATAATACCATCGCCTGTGCCAGCTGCCATATGCCAACCCTGGCTTTTACAGATGGTCAGCCAGTGTCTACCGGTATTCATCGACAACAAGGTGGGCGAAGTGCTCCAGCGGCTATTAATCGGGTATTCAGTTCTGCCCAGTTTTGGGACGGGCGGGCGGCAACATTAGAAGAGCAATCGGTTGGACCATTTGTCAACTTGGTCGAGCATGGATTTGCCAACCATGACGAACTCGTGGCGAAGGTCCAAGATATCGCCGGCTACCGCCCCTTTTTCGAACAAGCCTTTGGTCCGAGCCCCATTACCGTGGAGCGAATCGGCAAGGCCATCGCGAGTTTTCAACGTACGCTCCTCTCAGGAAACAGTGCCTATGATCAATTTGGGCTTGGAGGTAACGAAATGGCCTTATCGGCCACGGCGCAAAATGGATTTCGCATCTTTGTGGGAAAAGGCCAATGCCTCCGTTGCCACTTTGGTTTCAACTTTACGGATGAACGGTTCCATAATCTGGGCGTGGATTGGGACACAGACCATATTGACGTTGGGCGTTATGCTGTCACGAAAAACCCTAAAGATCTTGGAGCGTTTAAAACGCCTACGCTTCGAGAAATTGCTCGAACCGCTCCTTACATGCACAACGGACGATTCGCTACACTACGACAGGTGGTTGACTTTTATGACCAAGGGGGCATTTCAAATCCCCATCTAGATCCCGCGATAAAGCCCCTCAATTTAGCCGAGCAAGAAAAAGATGAGTTAGTGGAATTTTTGCACTCGTTGAATGGCGAAGGGTGGCACGTGACGCCTCCAATGACATTTCCCAAGTAAATAGGACCCAAAGCTTTGAGAATTTGAGATCAGGCCTACAGGCCCTCGGCTCAACGCGAGGGCCTGTAGGCCTGTCCACGGCCCTCTATTCGCTTTTCAGTAATCCCAACACAACTGCCTTTGTAGCGCATACGGCAGGGGCTGTTGTAAAAGTCCGCCAGCGGCGTTCGGCCCTTTGGCCACCTTGTCCGCACATGGCAACGAACGACGGTGGGCCACGCAGCATCTCACCGTGCTGAAGCCCATTGATGTCGTGGTGTACGATCAAGGCCATTTCTCCTACGTCCTGCTCTATCAGCACGGCTCAAGCTGGGTATCCATGCAATTTTTGCCTCCAAGACAGCGGCTTCAAGGCAATTCGTGAGTTTGTTGCCCAGCCCGGACACCGACACCACGGTCACTCTGTACTCCGTGAGTTCGGGCCGATCCTATCAAGCCTGCCCTCCTTCCAGACCCCCAAGGATGACAGCGCCACGGGGCAAGCCGGCACCAACGGCAAGGGTAAGGTGCAG
>CAYMQW010000107.1:0-7115 GCA_964392595.1 uncultured Nitrospiraceae bacterium | reverse complement strand
GGGGAAACGAGGGATTCACGAACTTTTTCCAAGAAAGAATCGCTCAATTTAGGTACTATTCTCTTTCCGACTCCTTGTATTCCACGCCCGCACATCAATCCCATCAACGGGCTCTCTTCCTCAATCCCAGCCGTGGGCCACCCTTCTTCTTCTTAACGTCGTTTTTATTACTTCCGACCAAGCACCGGCTCGACACACATGTGCTTAGCTGTATTTAACAAACGACTCCGTGGACAAATCATTGAAGACCCACGGAAAAAGGGAGGATACTATCTCATGTTGGCAAACCTTATAAAGATTCTATCTCTGTCCATACTCGCCTGGCATTGTGCCATCGAGGCCGGAGCCCATGAAGCGGGGGCGCCGTTTTCAGGCGCTTTTCCAGAACCAATAATGCTCCATCATGCCCACATCGAAGATGAACAGCGACTCAACCTTGTCGGGTTGAAAAATTTGCGTAGGGGTAAAAAGGAAGTGGACGCGTTCTCCAGTTCACTGGAGCTGGCGGTCACCTGGTTAGACGATTTCCGTTTTGGATCAGAAATATTTATCCCATTTTCAAATACGGGAACTGTGAACGACCAATTTGGGTTGGGTGACATAGAAATTCAACCGATAAAATACGCGTTCTGGAACAAACCGGAAACGGTTGTCACGGGAGCTTTCAGTCTCACGCTTCCGACAGGCAACGAATCCCCAGGGTTGGGAGGAGAGAAGACCACATTAGGTGGGCTCCTATTTTTCGACCAGGCCTATCGTAACTGGTATCTTGGGATCAATACCAAATATACCGCCGGTGTATCAGGTCCCACGTTCAGTGAATTTGAAATTGCAGCGGCCCTTGCTTATTCCTTTATCCGGGAAACGGAGGGAGGGATCGCGCCGGCTAGGCCCAACCAGCCACTGGTTCTGACCCTGATGTTGGAATGGGTTTCGGAATCCGTTTTAACAGGAGCAGAAGCGGGAAAGAACGTCATTACCCTTTTGCCTGGTTTCCAACTGTGGCATCCGGAATCGAACTGGCAGGTTCGGATGGGGGTCGGGTTTCCCATCAGCGCTGATCGGGAACATGACGTTGCAGGCCATTTGCAATTTGGGAATCATTTCGACTGGGGGCAGCTTTTTAAGTAGCATGACCTCCACAGCGTACTTTTTTGGGAAAGATTACTTCATGGCTATTCCTTGTAGCCACCTTTTAACTCTTTGCCGCAGTCTCCTCTTTGAAGGCCTTAAAGAGGGACCCGACCATGAGGAGCATAATAAAGGCAAAGGGAAAAGCCGCCAGGATGGAACCGGTCTGGAGGCCTTTAAGCCCCCCTGACCAGAGCAGGACGGCAGCGGCCACCGATTGGACTATTCCCCAGGTGAGCTTCACGGAATTCGGGGGATTTAAACTGCCATTGGTGGTGAGCGTTCCAAGAACAAAGGTGGCTGAGTCAGCCGAGGTGATGAAAAAGGTGGCAATCAGAAAAATTGCAATCAGGGACATCACCGACCCAAAAGGAAACTGTTCGAGGAGGGTAAAGAGGGCCACCTCCTTCCCTTGCACTTCAATCACTTGCTTGAGTCCGGCGTGATCGAACATTTCCAGAGAGATGGCGGTTCCTCCAAATACCGAGAACCAAAATGCACAAAAGAGTGAGGGGACGAACAACACACCTAGCACAAATTCACGAACCGTCCGGCCTCGAGAAATCCTAGCGATAAACGTTCCAACAAACGGTGCCCAAGCAATCCACCAGGCCCAGTAAAAGAGTGTCCAATCCTGAATCCAGCGGGAATCATCGAAGGGTGCCAAATATAAACTCATTTTAGGTAAGTTGTGCAGATATTCGCCCAAAGCCGAGGTAAAGACATCCATGATGAACTTTGTCGGTCCCAGAAACAGAAGGAATCCCATTAAGGAAAGGGCTAGCACCATGTTCAGGTTACTCAAATATTTGATGCCCCGGTGAAGGCCTGTCTGGGCCGACAACATATACAGGGCCGTGACCACGCCAATCAGAATTAATTGAGTCGTGATGGTGTTAGGCACGTCGAACAAGTAGGATAACCCGCCGCTGATTTGGATTGCCCCAAATCCCAATGAGGTGGCCACACCAAAGACTGTCGCAATGACCGCAATAATATCAATGGATTTCCCAACCCATCCCTGGGCGTAGCCTTTTAACAACGGCTTGCAACTTGCGCTGATCAGTCCAGGTTCCCCTTTCCGAAATTGAAAGTAGGCTAAACACATAGCCACCATTGTATAAATCGCCCAGGGTTGAAGACCCCAATGGAAAAAAGAGTACTGCAAAGCAAGACTCGCGGCTTCAGGAGTCTCGGGAGCACCAAACGGGGGATCATAAAAGTGAGCGCTCGGCTCGGCTACGCCCCAAAACACTAGCCCAATTCCCATCCCAGCACAAAACAACATGGCAAACCATGTCACGAGGGGAAATTCAGGCTTTTCGCCATCATGACCTAAGGGAATATCCCCATACCGAGAAAAGATGAGCATCACTGCGGTAACAAGGAGGCCGAGTGCACAAAGCAGGTAGAACCATCCAAAGGCATCCAATAGCCATGTTTGGATTGAACCGGTCACTTGGGCTAATTGATTGGGGGCCAAGCCTCCCCAAAGTAGAAAAGCAGAGGCTAAACTCAGGGAGAAGACAAAAACGGGTGTGCCGATCTTCATGACATGCTTATTCCCTTCGGATCATATTTCAGTGGTGTGATTGGATGCTTTTTGTGGAAATCGCTGTTGACTCTTATAACAAAAATGCAAATTAAAACAGTACGTTATATATATATTTTGAGCTCACGTACAGTGTGCAGCCAATCGAAGGAGAACACAAGGAAAATTACCATACTTGTTTTGAGGGGGTTGCCCACGGGGGCCTATATCGTTAGACTGGACCTTCCTACCGACAACATCATCCTTATCCAGAACGAAACCCTTAACATGCGCCGGGTAAATTTCGTATTGAGGATGGTGGCAACTGCAATTTTTTGAGGAGGTTGATCATGGGGAAAGAACAGCTGTATGGGGAAAACCCTATCGCCCAACGAAAAACTGATCTGTACAAAAAAGAGTATGTCCATAGCTTTGTGCGTAAGTGGGACGAATTAATTGATTGGGATGCTCGAGCGAGCAGTGAGGGGGACTTTTTCATCAATCTGATGAAAGAGCGTGGAGTCCGCAAGGTCCTCGATGTGGCCACAGGGACAGGGTTTCACTCTATTCGCCTCTTAAAAGCCGGATTTGACGTCACCTCGGCAGATGGAAGCCCGGAGATGCTAGCTCAAGCGTTTGAAAATGGCCGTCGGGCTGGATTCATCATGCAAACCATTCATGCTGACTGGCGCTGGCTAAACCGGGATATTCATAACAAATACGATGCTGTCATCTGCCTCGGAAACTCCCTGACCCACCTTTTTTCCGAACAAGACCGCCGCAAGGCCCTTGCGGAGTTTTATTCGGCTTTGAAGCACGATGGGGTTCTCATTCTCGACCAACGTAACTATGACGGGATGCTGGATAAGGGATTCACCTCCAAGCATGTCTACTACTACTGCGGTGATAATGTCTCGGCGGAACCGGAGTATGTGGACGAGGGACTGGCTCGCTTTCGGTATCGATTTCCGGATAATTCAGAGTACCACCTCAACATGTTCCCGCTACGAAAAGATTATGTCCGGAAACTCATGAACCAAGTCGGTTTCCAGCAGGTCAAAACGTATGCTGACTTCCAAGAGACCCATCGGGTGGAGGATCCAGACTTTTTCGTTCATGTGGCGGAAAAGATCTATAAAAATGAAGAGCGGTCCACAAAAGTCTCTCTCTCGGCAAAATATTCCCAAACCGTTGAAACAGCCAGGACCTATTATAATAGCACTGATGCTGACCGATTCTATGCCACAATCTGGGGAGGCGAAGACATCCATATTGGGCTGTATGAGCAAGATACGGATACGATCTTCGACGCCAGCCGTCGTACGGTTCAAACCATGGCGTCCATGATTAAGGATTTGGATCCCAAAACTCATGTTCTTGATATCGGGTCTGGGTATGGGGGCTCGGCCAGGTATCTGACTCAGCACTACGGCTGTCATCTGGGATGCTTGAATCTGAGCGAAATTCAGAACCAGCGAAATCGGGAATTGAATCAACGTGAAGGGCTGTCGCTGGCTATTAATGTTGTCGATGGAAATTTTGAAGACATTCCCCTTCCGGAGGGAAGTGTGGATGTCGTCTGGTCTCAGGACGCCATTTTACACAGTGGAAATCGACAGAAAGTCCTTGAAGAAGTCTGTCGGGTTCTGGTCAAAGGCGGACAGTTTATTTTCACGGATCCCATGCAAAGCGAATCCTGCCCTCAGGATGCTCTGCAACCTATTCTCGATCGGATTCACCTCGATTCGCTGGGGTCGATTTCGTATTATAAAGACATTCTCCTAGGTTTGGGATTCAAAGAAATGAAGATCTTGAATTACACGGAACAATTGAGTAACCACTACAGTCGAGTCTTACAGGAAGTTCAGGCCAACAACATGAACCTTATTCGCGTGTGCAGCGATGAATATATCGATCGAATGAAAACCGGTCTTCAACATTGGATAGATGGTGGTAAGGCTGGTCACCTCGCCTGGGGAATTCTCCATTTTCAAAAAACATGAGGAGATCGTAATCCGTGAGTCCTAATCCGTAAAAAGAGAATCTTCCTAGATGGTTCTACGGTTAACTCCGGTTGAGGCAGTTGCGACTATGCAGGCATGGGTCGTCCCGAGTATCCGAAGGACCTGCGGGGGGTCCGGCAACGCTTCACCTCACCCAGGCTTGCCTTGGATATTTGGTGCAGAGTCGCTGGGTTGTGCGATCTGGTTCACCGGAGTCAACCGTAGAACCATCTTTTTCTATTTCACGGTTTACGCATCCAGAAATCTCCCATGCGCAACTGCATGCAAATTTCGGTACAGACATGGAGTGGGGTAGATTGTAGGTAGGTAACGCTTAGCGTTCTATTTTCAGACCCTTGGCTGGTCTGGCAAAATATCCTGAGGCGCCGAATCGGCCTTCTTCACCCAGCACTTTATCAGGATCAGTATATTGTAAGCTGGTGATCTGATCGTCGCTTTCGTCTTTGAGTGGCTCCCAGCCTAATTTTTCTAACGTCTCCAAAACTGTCTTTTTTAACGCACTCATAGCCGTGAGCCGAGTGGAGGCAAAGGCCATGACTCGCTCGCTCTCTTTTCCCACCTTCGAATCCTCTGGGTCATGGAGAAACGCCACAAGGGGTTCAATCGCCACATCTCCCATCAAAACCAACGATGAAGCCGCATATTCTCGCAATACAATGTCCTTTAAAAGAAAAATTAGATCCGGAATCACCTTCTGGTCACGGAAATGACCCAACGCAGTGGCGGCAGCTTCTTTGATCAGTTGATCCTCACTGATAATGCAGCCTGGAGTTGGCGTCCCTTGTTGAACAACTCCCCTCCCTTTGAGCGCGTCCATCACAGGCCGTAAAGCCCTGG
Organism: uncultured Nitrospiraceae bacterium; assembly: GCA_964392595.1. Taxonomy (GTDB): domain Bacteria; phylum Nitrospirota; class Nitrospiria; order Nitrospirales; family UBA8639; genus Nitronereus. Next base: position 1,592 of record CAYMQW010000107.1, on the reverse strand, counting down.
CATCCCCGATCATTCCGAGGGCGGATATCGCATGACGTTTGACCGCTCCCTCTTTCATGGCCTCGATTAACCCTTCTACGGCCTTAGGGTCACCAATAATTGGATCATACGCAATATATGGTTTTACCCATACAGCTTAGCCACTCTGAATAAATGAAATTTCTTGTCTCTGACTCCTCGTACGAGAGCGCGGAAATTTTTGAGCTTGGCGTTAAATGACTCTGCTGACGCATTGGTACTGCGATGGATGAAGTAGATCAGGATAGTCGGTTCATGCAACCGGCTGGACTCAGCCGGGACGAGGAAGGACTCAAGGTCTTGCTCTTCCACCTTCTGATACCAGTGCGTGAGTGTTTCTTTCGCCTCGGATTGTGTGGTGCTGTCATTCGTCACAGGCACGAACCATCATGGAGAGCTCGTAGGCCGTCTTGAGTGTTGGGTCTTCGCGAAAGAGGATCGTGGCGCGCTCTTTCTGTTGCTTGTACCACTGACTCTGCGGTTTCAAGAGGAGATACCGGCTTCTGGCCAGGAGCTGTTTGGGGGTATCTCCGTTTTCAACTGTCTGAGGGCGATAGGGTTTCTTGTCCTGGTGAGCGTGTTTGAGCTGCTGGTTCTCGTCTTTAATGGCTTCTCGTCTCACCCCCATGCGAATTTCCTGGACAGCCTCGGAGACGAGGTGTTGGACGTGGAAGCGGTCTAGGACGCGCGTCGCGTTTGGGAACGCCTGTGTCACCATCGCCTTCATCGACTCTGACATATCCAGCGTCACTTCGGTAACGCGCAGTCTTTGCTCGAAGGGGATTGTCGCCAGAATAGGCGTGATCGCACACACGTGTGTCCCCTCCCTCATCGCGACCCATGCCCCCGGTTTGCGTTGCGCGGCTTTGTTGGTCAGGACAGTGTCGAGCGCTCCATTGATCACGGCCACTTCATCAGTGCTCAACTGCGGGCCGATGTTCTCCGGAAAGAGCATCCACGTGTCGGCATGGTCTCGCTGGCTCCAAGTTGTGAATCCGCTCAGATGCTGTTTGTACTGCTTGTCAAACTCTTTGACCGGGATCTTCTGGGATGTGGCAATGGCGGCCAGCGAGGTGGCTTCCGTCTCGGCCGTTGTCTTTGAACAAAGCGACGAACTCGTGTTCAAGCTGGAGGCCTGGAAAGACCAGCGTGATGTCGCGTTTGAGATACTCCTGCTGCCCATCGAGTGGCCAGTACCGGCGCCGAAACGTGAGGCGCGTGGGTCGGCCTCTGAGAGGGAAGTCGGTCACCGTGATGTGGTGAAATTTCCGGGCCACGATCTTTTGGTATTTGTGATCGTCGGGGAGTGGAGGAATGTCTTTTTCCTCACACGTGAGGACGGTCGTGTCTCCATCGCGTGTCCCTTCGGTGAGGGCAAACCACTCAAATACACCTTTGGGAAAGATTCATTCAAAAAGCTCTTGTGTGAGTTCCATACAATGTCCACCGTTTATGATACAAATGTTCATTGTACCTTATACTCTTAATACCCACTATTGCGTATGATCCCGATTTGGCGGTCAGCCGTTCAGCGAGACATTGGGTAAAAATTGGAGGCATGTGTTGGACAATCA
>CAYMQW010000106.1:5217-7155 GCA_964392595.1 uncultured Nitrospiraceae bacterium | reverse complement strand
GAAAGTGAATGCCATTGACCCCCATGGGGCCGCGCACGGGCAAAAATGGTTTTGGGCACTTTCGCCGAAACAAAAGTGCCTCGTCGCGCGGGGACGAAACCCCGCATTTAAATAATTTCTGATTTGTAAATTTTGTTGGGGGAAAAGGAAAATTTAACTAGGATTAATTCCAACAATATACGCAATCCATGCCAAATCCGCCTCTCCTTTTTCGACTCTGTGATAAGTCGTTGTCCCCTCGTTGGTCTTTTTGTTTGTACCTTCCCACAGAAAGTGAACATCCTCAAACCCCGCCTCCCGCAAAAGCTCCATCACCTCAGGCATCGACCATAATCGCCAGTCATACACAAAGGCATCGCGTAGCTCACTGCCATCTTCAAAAGAAAAATGAATACGTGTAGTGTAGAAATGTGTTGATGGATCAAATTCATCCTGATCCCAGATGAAGGTGAAATCGCCGATGCCATCATCATCGGGATTCTCAACCTCACGCGCCTCTTCCTGAGGAACGAAGCTTTCACTCCCCCCCCAAATATCCAGCATAAACATTCCCCCTGGCTGCAGGGATTTTCTGGCTCTTTTAAAATACCGCAATAGTGTAGGGCGGTCTTTAAATACCATGTAGCTAAAATTCATGGCCACAGTCATTTGGGCTTGAGAACGATGGTGGTCCAGCACATTGCCTTGGACGAGATTGAGGCGCTGTTGCTGTTCTGGAGTCAGACCCGAAACATTATGTTTGATGCCCCAATTCAGCGTAGGCCAATCCAGATCCACACCCATGGCGTGATTATCTGGATGAGCCGTCACAAAGTAGGCTGCAAGCGCTGCGGTACCGCAAAAGTCTTCCCGAAAATTATGAAGAGTTTGCCCTGTATACTCTTCATAGTGATACGCGAAAAATGGAATATCACTGTCCGGGCCTTGGACACTTTTTTGGTACAACGCATGCGGGTCGGCCAGATCGGCCATTAACGGGCGCTTCCTGGGCCTTTTGGTTTTTTGTTTTGGCAAAGGTTCTCCTTAGTATGTAAGGACTCGTATAAGTCGTGTATCATAGGGAAGAAACGAATCTGTTTCTAGATGCTTTGAAAACTTTTTTAAATTTTCGGGAACTTCTCCTGAAAGTTGTCCAATGTAGGTAAGTCTTTTATAATCTTGAACAAGGTGGGATAAAGGCAACCCCCTCACCCTTCCCTTCTCCCCTCAGGGGCGAGGGGAATTATAGGTTGGGCCCTCCTCATTGCCATCTCATCGAATATTTATTTTCACGTAAAAATTTACGGAAGGAGTGTTTAAATGGAATATGCAAAAGAAGAAGGAAAAACTGATGTTCAGGATGACCCGAAAGCCAGGGAGCTTATGCGGCAGGCGTTTGAGAAAACTTCGCGATGGCCGGCTGGGTTTGGTGGGTTTGAGGCAGATTTATCGATCAACGTGAATGGCGACGTGACCACTGGTAAGGTGACGGTGAAATCGTCTAAAGAAGTTGAAGTATCACTTCCAAATGAGGATCTCCAAAAATGGGCGCAGGGGCAAATTTCCATGATTGCCACGCATCGTGGGCCCCGGAACTTTGATGAGTCTGATGGCAAATACAATCTTTCATGTGCGGGTCAGGAAAATCATCCGCAAGGACCACGTATCAATTTAGGTGATCCTATGAACTCCTCTTATCGTGTCAAAGATAGTCGCATCACCCAGATCAATCGGAAGATGCCGTATGTCGCGTTCACGATTAATGTCGAAGATAGCGCGCTGACTCAAGACGATAAATATCTTACTACGCGCTACACCGTGTATTATTTCTCCCCTAAAGATGGCTCACTGTCGAATGTCGAAAGCTTTTCAGATACTCACACAAGAGTTGGAAGTGCGGATCTACCTGCGACACGACGCATTATTTCGTATGAAAAAGGTGAAATGGTGACGCGGACG
>CAYMQW010000106.1:0-5207 GCA_964392595.1 uncultured Nitrospiraceae bacterium | reverse complement strand
TGACCTTTGACAATCATAAAACCCTGTAGCGCTAGGTTCTTACAAGATCAAATTTCTCCGTTCGTGCTGAGCTTGTCGAACATGAACGGAGAAATGTATGTTAATCACCGACTTGCGAACAATATTTGCTTCCGCAAGCAGGTGGATATTTACGTGGAAAACGAATGTGAAATCCCCCTACCCCACTTTTCCAAAGGGGGGATACTGCTGAGCGCTGAAATTTAGATTATGGATCTCAGGTCAGAATATCCACGCAGCATCCGCGAAAAATTAGGGGACTACGTTCACTTGGCTCGGATGATTGATAAATGCCGGGCCAAGCATGTGGGCATGTTGGGCGAATATATTTTTCCCTGCCCCATAGATGAGCGACTCTTGGATTTTACTGTGATTTCCGGAGACGTGTTTCTAGAGGCCGTTCACTCTCGAACGGACGATGAAGTTCTTCATTGGCTCCAATCCACCGCTCATCCTCACACCACTCAGGAAATTGAAGATTGGAACACTACCCTCCTCCACCGTGGGCCTGATACAGACGAAAAGCGCGATTATTTCAAAAAGATTCGTGACAGCATCGACCCTACCCGCACCGATATTACCACCTGGGCCGATTTGTTAGATTTAGATGAAGGAAGAAGTGTTTCGTTGAGGAGGTAAGGTTTGAAAAATTAGGCTTTGATCTTGGCCTTCAGAAATTTTCAAGACAACCCCTGCCCGCTCGTCCCCCCGCCGAAGCCGCCGAAGCTTCCCCCGAATCCGCCCTGGCCTGTACTCCAATATTCTCCACGTCGCCACCGTTGAAACGGGTGCCGCCGCTCTGGTCGTGTGAAACGCCAGAGGGCGAATACCATAGCCACTACTGCAGCAATTGTTAGCCAAAAGCCTTTATCTCTGGGGCGTTTCTTTTTAACAAATTTGTTAGTCACATTGCCCGAGGCCGAGGCTAAACCTACAGCGGTTTGAAACAACGATTCTCCAAACTCAGCATTCTGAAACATGGGAATGAGATAGTCCTCAGACATTTTATCCAGAGAGGGTTTGCTGATCACGGAGAGTAAATTCCGGCCGAGCACGACCACAGCTTGACGTTCTTTCAGTGAGGCCAGCAATAAAATTCCCTGTTCTTGTTGCACCGTCCCAATTCGCCATGCTCCATACAGTTCCTTGGCGTAGTCGCGGGCATGACCAAAAGGACTCACTGTTGGAATGGTCACCACAATCATTTCGACACCGGTGCGCGTTTCCAATTCCCTGCAGACACTCCGAATCCGAGATTTCCATTCATCAGTGAAAAGCTCCGCAAAGTCACTCACGTAGCCTCTTGGTGTTGGAAATGAATGTTTTTTGATTCCATACGGCGAACTCGCCCAACATAGGGAAGGCACCAGCAATATGCCTATTAGTATGGCTGGGAGGATCTTCATAACCGTTCGCCGTGAAAGCGCCCTTCTTGTGTCAGGGTCTCAACTCGTTCCGTCAATGCGCCTAAGGCCACAAGGTATCGATCCAACAGATTAGGAAATTCGAGTTTACCTGGTGTGCTTTGTCCTCGCTTCAATAACCAGACTTCGTGGAATGCACCGGGATCAACTTGTAAGTCTGAGGACATGCGATCCAAGATGACATCGGGCGCGCCTGAGGCTGATTGACCTAGCAATCGATACAGCCCGCGTAGACAGGGAATCAAGGTGGTCAACGAAATGGGCAACAAGGCATGAATACCTTCAGGATTTCCGTTCGATTCGACAAATTGTTGGCGGACACGAAGTAAGTTGCCACGAATTTCTCGTTCACATTCGTTAAACAGGTTCCGGCCTTCGAGGTGGAGTTCAGGAAATGGATCGCGTCCGGCCAACACCAGGTGGTGATCTCGAATGTCAAAGAACTCCAAAGGAAATGTTTCAAGAAACTGTTGCAATTCCTTTCGTGTAAACAGCAGCGGAGTCACGATACGTTCATTGGCCCACCGACGATTGAGTGTGCTGCACTGCTTCATGATGTCGAGCGTGATGTTGTCAAAAACCATGAGAAGATTGATATTGGATCGGCCCTCCAGAAAATCACCACGAGCCAAACTGCCATACAAAATAATGGCCGACACATCTTCTCCAAGCCTTTTCGTGACGTCGCGGAGATAGGAGCGAAGGACGTCTTGCGTCTGTTCGGGCATTCCTACCCATGTTGTTGGAATTTCAGGCATGAGAATAGTGAAGCGTGGTGAGACCTTTGTTGGTATTAGCGTGACAGAGCATGCGATGGAAGTTGATTGGCGCGAGGATCCGGAAGAAAACCTGCGGCTTGCAAGCGATCAATCATGCCAAAAGGTGGCGTTTTGCGCAATCCGGCTGTCGCGGTCAATACTTGATATTGGAGGCGACGGTTATGATCAATGGTCGAAAAGACTCGATTGCGAAGCCAGGCTAGAAGCGGATTACCGGTATTCCAAAACAGGACTTCTTCATCAGCCAGACGTTGCAGCATTTCGACTTGGGGACGGCGTTGAGTCTCAAACACTTTTAGCGCTTCAGCCGAATACGTGTCGTGTGCAAAACAGGTCGTGAGCACATCAGCTAGCGCGACCGCATCAACCATAGCCTGCATCCGGCCTTGTGATGCATGCGGGTTCATCCCGTGTGCCGCATCACCGATCAGCACCGCTCCGTTCGCTACCCACGTGTTCGCGCGGGCACGTCCCGTCCCCATATACGCCGTTTGATCCCAGGTCTCTAACCCCTTAAATGTCTGAGCAAGATCCGGATAAATCGCCTGCCACTTTCGTTGCAGCGATTCCACGCCTTGGGCTTTGACGGCCTGAAGAGAATCCGACGCAACCATATAAAAGACATATACTTGATGCCCGGCAGCGGGAAAGATCCCAAGTATTTCATTGTCCCCTAGAAAATACTGAGATTCCTCCAGTTGTTCCGGGCAGGGCAAAATCGAAATCAGATAACTTTCTTTATATCGATGCAACTGCGTCGCAATACCTAATTTTTCGCGAACACGGGAAAATGGACCATCTGCCCCAACGACCACTTTTGCGGAAATACGCACCGGTTTCCCTTGAGTTTCAGCCTCGACCCCCTTGACGGTATTGCCTTCTTGAACAAGGGACGTAAAACTGGTGTCGTATCGCAACCCGCCAGGATTTTGCTTCTCGAGTTCTTCAAGGACCGTGTGGTGCACCGTATTCGGGAGTGTGACAAGAGCACGGTTATACGGTTTGGGAAGGAGATCATAGTCAATGGTACATAACCTCTTCCCACCGATTTGGCGAAAATGAAAGTGCCGGACAGGATTGACCGCCTCCTTGGGAAGTTTTTCCAGGAGGTGTAATTGATCAAGGATTTGCTGGCCGTTTGGTTGGAGAATCTCACCACGCAAGCCTGTAGGCGGCCCCGGGCTTTGCTCAAGCACCAGAGTTTTGAGACCTTTCTTGGCGAGCAGTAAGCCAAGAATGGCCCCTCCTCCACCGGCACCCACAATGACAACATCTGTTCGAATTTCCATACCTGTAGACTTTTCTATCTAGAAATGATGGCCCCGTACCTGGAGGGAATTTTCGGTTGAACAGACGGAAATTGGCTGCCCTAGTCATTTTCAAGAATATCTTGAAAATGTTCACCTGCTTCTTCCCAGGCGTACGAGTTGGTTTTTTGCAACCAACCTTTGAGAAAGGCTTTCTGCTCCGTGGTCAACATCTGTCTGATTTGGTGGGTTCGTCCTTGCAGCGATTGTAAAAACCCAACATTCTTGTCCGGATCGAGGGTCGCTGTTCGCACAGAGACATCGGTATAGGCGGATGGTGCATCATCCTCGCCTTCGCCCTGAAGCCACACCGAAAGATACTTATCCATATTTAATCCCGAACTATCTATTGCCGGTTCTGTTTCATGGAACAGATCATTTTCGGTATGAGACAGCGGAGTGGCTTCATTGGTTCGGAAAAGGAAATCGTGATTTCACATCAGCCTGCTACCTGAACGAAACAGCGAGTTGATAAAATTTTTCAAATCCGGCCATATTGTCAAGGATCTCAATCGAAAGTCAACTCTAAGAAGGGGGCTACTATCGAAGATTCATCTATTCCTTGAAGATTTTTCCCTCTACAATTGCACCCTTAGGATTTACTCATGAGGGATGATTCTGGTAATGTTTTTTTGAAAAATTTCCACCACCCTTGAGATACCTAGAATTCAAAGATTACATGACTTTTTTGGGTTTTTTTTCATCCTAAGAGGAAGGAGTCAGTCTTTATGAAACGGTTCATACTATTTGCGGTTTTGATGAGCGTGATGATACTTGGCGGATGTGCAGGGTCGGATGTGTTTCAAGTCCGCTTGCATGAGATGCATTCCACCATGGAACAAGCCGGAGGAAACCTCTCGGTTGTGGTGTCTGATTTTAGCGATCAACGTCCTCCAGCCGAACATCTTGGAAGTCATATCTGCATAATGGGCCACATCACCCATTTTGACCTTATGGGTAGCAATCTGGAAAAAGGCGTCTCAGATGCATTCGTGGATTTTCTTCAAAAGTCAGGGTTTCAAGTTGGTACGAGTGGAGCAGCGGATGTTCGCATTACGGGAAAAGTCACCAAGTTTTCGGCCAACGCTACGGGGAAATTTCTTCGTACGAACCTAGAAGTTGAGACGATCATGGAATTTGTCATTGCCAATGTGACAGACGGCAGCACAATTCACATGACGATCGGAGCCGGTGGAACAGACGATGTTATCTTTTTTGGTGCAGAGGACATGGAAACCCTCGTGAACGAAGTTATCCAAGAAGGATTTGAGCAACTGATCGAACAAACCGTCGTGCAAGGAAAAACCCTTCGTAGAAAACTTTAGCGCTCTGAACAAGCGGCTTGTTTTGATTCATCGCTCTTCGCATACATACCGATGGCATTTTGTGAATATTCACCCTCTATCTCTCCCCCCTTTTTCAAAGGGGGGAGTCACGCAATACCGTCTCACCCACTGCATTCTTTCTTCCCAATTGCCAACCAATTCTTAGCACTTTCCGGCTCCGAGGCCCATCTTGCTATATGAAAAGAGAAGGGTCATTGAGGAGATAAGGAGTGAAGAACAGTAGACTCCTTGCCTTAACTTCTCCTTCCTTATCGTTCACTCCTCACTGGCTTTTCAGTATGGGAATGTTGAAAAAAGCCGCCAGCCTTCGCTAAAGCTACGGCTGACAAGCCA
>CAYMQW010000105.1:0-7167 GCA_964392595.1 uncultured Nitrospiraceae bacterium | reverse complement strand
GTGGTGATGAGACATTTTTGTATTTTGCCAGGTGCGCCAAGAGCTTGCGCGGACTGTTGTGATCCAACTGCGGTTTCTAGGATGATGAGCCTGAGCGATGGGTTTCGTGAACAGGAAGACGTGAGGTGAAAAGGAGTGGGAAAAGTGGATTCGCCTTCCGTTTGGCGAATGTTTAACCGGGGCAGGGAGTCATAGCGCAGGGGGAAGAGTTAGACTTCAAATATTTCGTGGGGGAGATGTGAGACGAAAATTAGGCGTGGCCTATTTGGTGGTCGTGGTCCTCAAATGAGGAGGAGAATGGATCCGCGACATTCCCAGACAATCCAAACTCCTGATCAAGGATTGAGCCAATAACTTGGTGGAGCCGCGTACTGACTTCTTGCTCGGAAACGTGGTCGGGGACTTGGATATTAAAAATGAGTTGCACATTTTTCATTGGCAACTATGACTCCTTCCTACTTCGTTGGTTCCTAATAGTTTGTTCTCAAATCCTCTGAAATACGTTACTCTGATCTTGGCGCAATAGCAAGTTGACGGTCTTGTGTGTCCTTCCGGTTTCCTCCTAAGTTTTCCTGAAATGAGTCTGAGAGTGTGAGTTAGGAGGAGGTAAAATTTTCCAGAATCTTCATGTTCAAAGCTGAGAGCAGGCCTGCTATAATTGCCGACGATGATGCAGCCGTGCCCTATATGTCAGCGTGAAGTTCAGTGGGAGGAGAATGCCTTTCGTCCGTTTTGTTCCAACCGGTGTCAGGTCATTGATTTAGGCGCATGGGCGTCTGGAGATTATGCCGTTTCAGAAGATGAAGAGAACCCATCGTCTATCACGCAGGATAATTCGGAATCTTAACATTGTTCGTTGAGCGAGTGGAGTAAGTTATTTTATGGGAAAAGTTATTACTGCGAAGAAAAAAGAAAGCGACGTCGATCAGGCCAAAATCTACATCAGAACGTATATTCTCTTTCCTGCGGGTGTGATGGGTCTGTTAACCATGGTGCTTGGTATGGGGGCGTTGGTCTATCAACTCATCGTCGATACCTCTGATGAATGGACCTTTGCGACAAGTTCGATGCTTCTCATGGTTGGTATTGTCTTTGGCTGGGGACAGACGCGATATCACCGATATATTTTTCGCACACATCCGGAGTTTTTTGCTTCACGGATGAAGCCCTCTGCCGTACGACGTGTGTCACGTGGGAAAAAACAACAGGCTGAAGTCGAACTCGATCATCCGGGACGAAGCTTGATGCCCCTGGTGGTTATCCTCGGCATGGCGACATTACTTGGGTTGTCAGCCTGGAGTTTTAGTACAGGGTCCTTGGATTATATCGCGGCGTTTTTTCTTCCATGGTCAGGGTTTTTTTGGGGGAAACTATTTACCTGGCATAAGGTCATTCCACCAGCCGGGCCCAGTGGAATAAAATAGGTGAGATTCTATCGTTTCTTTGGTTGTGTGTTCTTTGATGTGATGCTCTGAGCCTCTAACGCCGCTAGCCGTTTTTCAAAAGCGGCCACTTGCTGATGCAGGTCAGGAAGTCGTTGCACTAAGACGTGTGTGCGTAATGATACCTCGTGTCGTTTGGCAGGCCAACCCGACATAATCGCTCCGGGTTCCACACTTTTTTCAATGCCAGATCCAGCTGCAATCATCGCTTTATCGCCGATGGTCAGGTGGTCAATGAGTCCGGCTTGTCCTCCGATGATCACGTGTTTTCCCACCTTGGTGCTTCCCGCGATTCCTACTTGGGCCACAATAATGCAATGCTCATCCATCGTCACATTGTGGGCGATTTGGACCTGATTGTCGATTTTGCACCCTCGTTGAATACGCGTGTGTCCGAACGTGGCTCGGTCAATGGTGACGTTGGCACCGAGTTCAACGTCATTTTCGATGACGACTGTCCCACGTTGGGGAATTTTAAGATGTTGTCCCTTGTGTTGGAGGTACCCGAATCCATCGCATCCAATGACCGTCCCAGCGTGAATGATTACGTTGGCACCGATTGTACACCGATCTAGAATTGTGACCCGTGGATACAGAATGGAATCGTGGCCAATTTTTACGCCTATCCCAATGAAGACACCAGGGTACAGCGTCACTCGATCTCCGATTTTGGCGCGATCACTCAGGGTGACGAATGGGCCAATGGAAACATCCCGGCCAATTTTGACATGTTTTCCTTTCCAGATGTCCTTGGCAATTTCACGCGTTGGTTGTTCTTGTGGAAAAAACTGGTTAATGACCTGAACAAAGGCGTATTGGGGATTGGGAACGATCAGTTGTGGCTTTCGAAGCTGTTTGTAATGGTTCGATACGATGAACGCAGAGGCGCGTGAATGTTGGGCGGTGTCAAGATGGCGTTCGTCGTTCAGATAGGTCAAGTCACCTGACTCGGCACCTTCGGGGTTATTGACTCCGGTAATGAGCGAGTCACCTTTGCCATGAAGTTTAGCGTTAATGGCACCAGCGAGTTGTTTCAGCGAAAGGCCAATGGAAGGCGGTGTGTTCATTTTTTTATGACTTTACGTGTGGAGGTAGTCGTGCGTTTTTTGGATGAGGCGGTTGTGGCTACTTGTTTGGTTGCTGTGGCTAAAGCTCGAGGTTTGATCGCTGCAGGGGATTTTCGAGTTTTTACCGTGGCCTTCTTGGCTTGTGCGGCTTTGGCTGGTTTCGTCAAGGAGGGTTTTTTCTCTTTGGCCTTTGGCGCTGAGGTCTTTGGACCCGCATTCACTCGTCCTTCGACATATTTGATCACGTCGGCCAACGTTTGAAGTCCGGGGAGATCGTCATTGGGAATTTCAAGATCGAAGGCTTTTTCCAAATCATATAACAATTCAAAGGTCATTAAGGAATCCAAACCAAGGTCGTCACGAAGGGAGTGTTCCGGTTTGATCGTTGAGGCATCTCGGCGAAGCGAGGTCGCCAGGACTTCGCGAATTTGTTTACCAACTGGGGATTCTATAGCCATTCTACTATTCCTTTCCTGGGTCTGTTGAACAAACCAGCCAGCGGCCTTCTCGGTCCTTCCCACGATACCGATATTATCGGGTTGCAAAACGTTTTAAGATCAATACACCATTATTGCTACCAAATCCAAATGCATTGGCCATGGCGACTTTTAATCGGGCTTCCTGAGTTTCCCCTGAAATGCCAGCCAAGTGGCATTCAGGATCAGGATCCTCCAAATTCAGGGTAGGATGTACGATGCCGGTATTCAAAGCCATAATCGATGTAATGGCACCCAGGGCTCCAGCCGCACCCAAGGTATGGCCAATCAATGATTTTGTGGCATTAATCAATACCTTATTAGCGCGGCTCTTGAAGACATGACGAAGGCCGCGCACCTCGACTTCGTCCCCAACCATGGTCGAGGTGGCATGTGCGTTCACATAGTCAACTTGGCCCGGGCGAAGTTTCGCATCGTCCAGAGCCAATCTCATGGTTTTGGCAATCTCAGTCCCGTCTTCTTTGGGGACGACCATATGATAGGCTTCACTTGAAGTGGCATAGCCAGCGACTTCAGCGTAAATGCGTGCACGACGGCGTTTGGCATGTTGCAGGGTTTCGAGGATTAAAGCTCCGGCGCCCTCTCCCATGACGAATCCGTCTCGACCGCGGTCAAAGGGTCGTGAGGCTTGGGTGGGGTGTTCATTGTACCGGCTCGACAAGGCTCGCAAAGAGCAAAACCCGGCGAAGACCAAGGGCGTGATGCTCGCATCGGCACCCGCTGCAATCATCATATCGGCTTTGCCCATTCGAATCGTGTTCATGGCTTGGCCGATGGCATGGATACTCGATGAACAGGCTGTCGAAATGGTGAGATTGGGGCCACGTGCTCCCATGACCATCGCGATAATCCCAGACGCCGAGTTCAAGGTTATGGCAGGAATAAAGTTTGGATGCACGCGATTGGGTTTTTTCGTGTTGTAGAGGTGATTGATTTCACGCTCGCCCATCAGCATTCCTCCCATGCCCGCCCCAACCATCACGCCGACTCGATCGGGATTTTCCCGGTCCATGTGGACCCCTGCATTTTCCAGCGCTTCATGTGCCGCTACTAGCCCTAATTGGGCATAGCGATCAATGCGATTGGCATATTTTTCATCAATATAGTCCAGCGGATTAAAGTCATGAATTTGTCCGGCGATCCGGGACCGATACGCGTCGATCGGCAGGTTTTCGAAGGAGGGAATTTTTGAAATGCCCGATTGCCCTTCGATGGCCGCGTTCCAAAATTGATTGAGCCCGATTCCAATGGGGGTGATAATGCCGAGACCGGTAACTACAACCTGTGGTGCCATGCGAGAGCTGTGCCTTTCTAAAACCTCAACCTGGGAGGGTTAGGTTCATGAGTGAGTAGTTAATACCGTACCTTGAGAAAAAAATTCAAACTGACTGAGAGAAACAGAATACAGGCTATCCATCCGGCAATAACGGGGGGAAGTGCGCCACTTCGTCCAAGTGAAATCCCAACAGAATGGGTAGCCCAAAACAAAAAGCTTATGCCGAGGGCTTGCCCAATGCTTTTGGCCATGCTTGAAGTTCGTGAGCCAAGTCCCCGAAGCCCTAGGGATACTCCAAGAATCGTCATGATCAATGTCACGAAGGAAAAAGCAATGCGACCCCAATAATCAGTCAGAAACCGTGTAATGTTATGCCCTTCGTTTTCCAGATGTGTGATATGGTCTCTGAGTTGACCGAGGGTCATATGTTCAGGTTCTAACGAAATCCAGGTTTTGAGATCTCCCGGGGTTAAGGATAGTTCTAAAGGCATGCGTTCATGCTGCGCAACTATGACCGGTCCCTTCGGAGTTATGGTCCGTTGAACCACGTGTTTCAGAATCCACCCAGTGGTCTCGTAATCTACGGTTTCGGCTGAAAGCATTTGCTGAAGCCTAAAATCGGAATTCAGGCGATAGAGGTGAATTGATTGGAGTTGCCCACCATCGGGTGAAACTGCCTTGATGTTCATGATGGTATTGTCTTGTATGCGAAGCCAAAGATTTTCTGCCGTAAAGGCGAGTGGCTTCGGTTTCTTCTGAATCTCCACGGTTTTAATTTGCTCGGCTTTTGCGTTACCCAAGGGGATTAAGATCGCGGTGAAACCAAAAAAAATAACCGTGGCCACTGCGGACACGAACAAAAACGGGGAGGAAATATAGAGCAGGCTAAACCCGCAGCTTCGCATGGCAGTGATTTCATGACTTTTATTCAAGAGGCCAATGGTCAACAGGGAGGCCATTAATGCTGCAAATGGAGCGAGTTTAAAGGAAATGTCCGGGATTTTAAAGAAGAAATACATCAGCATCGAAGTGAGTTCGGCATCATAGCGAATGAATTTCCTAAGTTTTTCGAAGAAATCAATAATGAGATAGATGGAGGTGAGGCCCGTGATACACATGACCCAAATGGTCAGGTATTGCCTAAGGATGTACCAAAAGAGAATACCCATGCTAATGCCGACTGACTCGGTAAAAAAGGATGACGGTGATGAGTAGCAAAATGACATTCGGGAACCATGCGCCAGCAAACGGATGAAGAATGAGCGTGGTGACGAAAAATTCTCCCACGACATTCAACAGAAAAAATCCCACCATAATCAGAATGCCCACGGCGAACCCTCCGATGCCAGCTGATCGTTTGGACACGATGCCCACCGGAAGTCCAAGCATTCCCAGAATGAGTGTTGCAACGGGAAACCCTAGATCCTTGTAGTATTCCATCAATCGCCGGAGCGAGTTGGTATCCCTCCACCCGGACTTGTCGAGTTTGTTCACGAGATAGTCGTATCCTCGTCGTCCGGGTTTAGTCACATTGAAGGTAGAGGGGAGGTCCATCTTGAGATCGTAGGTTCCGAATGTCACTTGATGATGTTCCGTCATGTTCTGGGAAACAGCATGAATAGTGCCGTCGAATAATCGAAAGCCCAGCTGTTGGTGTTTGGGGTCCTGAAGCATGCTGAAGGTAGTCGCCGTAACGATGACGGGTTTGGACGGATCCCGGTGATCAGCGATAAAAATCCCTTTTGCTTTATTGCCAGCTTTAGGTTCGGGGACATAAATCATCAATCCCTTGGTTGGTTCGTTGAATACACCTTTGTCAAGAGCCAACGTGAGTTGATCTTGGATCAGGCTGATAGCCAGTTGTTTTAGGGACACATTCGACCAAGGTTGTCCCCACTGGGAAAGATACATCGTCAGGAGAAAAACCAGAAACGAAAACACAAGGACAGGGCGGGCAAGGCGCAGCAAACTGACTCCGGCCGCCCGCATGGCGATGATTTCATTGTCGTAGGACAGGCGGCTAAATGTGGTGATAGACGAGATCAAGCAGGCAATGGGCAAAGTGAGAACAAGAAAGGATGGCATCAGATGCGCCAGGATTGTGAGAACGGGCATAATCCCGACGCCTTTCGATACCAAAAGCTCGACAAGGCGTAACATTTCCTTCGTGAACATAATGAAACACAGGGCCCCCAAGCTCACGATGAAAGGGGTCATGAGTTCTTTATAAATATAGCGGTCGAGGATTCTCATAGTCGTGCGAAAGGAGTGAAACGTAGAGGGTACAATTCATACTCTTGTAGAGATTCGCTCCGAAAGGAATTTCTTGGTGTTACCAGAGGCAGTATATCTAACTTTTGTCGATGGCCATCATAACGTAGGGTGGTGATGCTGTAAATGGAACAGAAGCATGTGTTCTTTCGAGGGGAAAAACATCTCTCTCTCTCTCTCTCTTTACATTACTGTTGAATCTAAAAACGCCAGTTGGCAATCTTGGGACCCTTCGACTGCCTCGGAAAATAAAACTATCAATTGATTCAAGCGGGAGGATGACAGGTATAAAACAGTAGCCACCAACATCTTGTGGTGTCGGATCATGACACGTACTAGCTGTCGTTGACAGCAACCAAAGAGTGTGATGAATGTCCGCGATATTAATTAGGTCTGTAACTCTGTAGAAGGGGTGCGAATAACACCTTGCCTGGTACCGTTCTTAACCCAATTCCCCATGAATAAATCCTCATGAGTGCTTCTAAAACCTTTCGCCTCGTTCTGATTAAACCCTCCCGTTATTGATGACGATGGATATGTCGTGCAATGGGTTCGCTCCATCATCTCTTCCAATACGCTGGCTATATTATATG
The DNA here is from genome assembly GCA_964392595.1 of uncultured Nitrospiraceae bacterium. Taxonomy (GTDB): domain Bacteria; phylum Nitrospirota; class Nitrospiria; order Nitrospirales; family UBA8639; genus Nitronereus. The sequence goes on along the minus strand of CAYMQW010000105.1, from coordinate 21 downwards.
GCCTCGCCTTAGATTGTGCGA
>CAYMQW010000104.1:0-7176 GCA_964392595.1 uncultured Nitrospiraceae bacterium | reverse complement strand
GGCCCGAAGATTGGATGCGAGATTGGTCAAGTTATTTTCTCGCGGGTCCTAAGACAAATTGGCCTGAATAGGACCTTTGATGGAATCTCTCGAACCATGGCTTCTGTTACGAGCAGTCAAAGGTTTGAGCGATGGAACGCTCACGAGACTTGTGCGAGAATTCGGTTCCCCTCAGACCGTCACAGCCACATCCGTGTCCGAGCTGCAAAACCGTGGGAGCATCAGTCACAATGTGGCAATGGCCATTCATCATGGACCCAGCCCTCAAGCCCGGACAAAGGCTGAGAATGAGACCCGGCGTATTGAAAATCAGAGTGTCTGCGTTCTCACCATATTGGATCCATTATATCCCCAAAAACTTTCAAGGATTGCCGATCCGCCTCCCCTTCTCTACCTCAGCGGAGCATTAGACCCGAGTGATGATCGGGCCATTGCCATTGTTGGAGCCCGTAAGGCCACACCAACAGGTCTGGCCTTTACGGAAGAGTTGAGCCAGACCCTTGCCACGTTAGGCTTTACCATCGTGAGCGGTATGGCCAGAGGGGTCGATGCTGCAGCGCATCGTGGAGCCCTCAAGGCTCAAGGGCGAACCGTGGCGGTATTGGGGTGCGGCCTTGACAATACCTACCCTCCTGAACATCGAAAACTTCGAGAGGCCATCGAAATGCAAGGTGCCGTGGTGTCGGAGTTTCCCTTGGGGACAGCCCCACGGCCCTTTAATTTTCCCAGACGGAACCGTATTATCAGCGGATTATCCTATGGCGTGGTGGTCACGCAAGCCAGTCGTAAAAGCGGATCGCTCATTACCGCACGCTTTGCGCTCGAGCAGAATCGTGAGGTGTTTGCAATACCGGGATCCGTCAAAGAAGGCAAACATGAAGGGCCACATGGGCTCATTCAGCAAGGGGCCAAACTCGTTGAAAATGTGGGAGATATCATTGAGGAACTACTTCCCCAGCTTGACGAATCGTTTCAGGATGAAGTAAAGAATGCGGCTTCTGGATCTGTTCCAGCACCGCAGGACCTCAGTACGCAGGAAAAGGAAGTCTTTGACTTAGTTACGGACAGTCCCATTTCGGTCGATGAAGTATTAGCTCAAGCTCGTTTTTTTCCTGCCGAGGTAATGGGTATATTGCTGGCCCTTGAGCTAAAAGGAGTGGTGAAGCAAGCACCAGGTGCTTGTTATATTCGATTATGAACGTGACCCGAGAAACAAGGAACAACTGATTGTGGCGAAATCGTTAATTATTGTGGAGTCTCCGGCCAAGGCCCGAACCATTTCGAAGTATTTAGGTCGAGGGTATCAGGTGTTAGCCTCGGTGGGACATGTCAAGGATTTACCCAAGAGCAAGTTGGGGATTGATGTCGAAAACAACTTCAAACCCCAATATGTCGTCATTCGAGGAAAAAGTAAAACTCTCACTGAGATCAAAGCGCAAGCCAAGAAGGCGGATAAAGTATTCCTGGCACCAGACCCCGACCGAGAAGGTGAAGCCATTGCCTGGCACATTGCCGAAGAACTGAATGGCCAATCCGACAAGGTATACCGAGTCCTCTTTAACGAAATCACGGAGAGCGCGATCAAGCGAGCGCTGGAAACTCCCGGCACCATCGACATGAATAAGGTGAATGCGCAACAAGCGCGCCGGGTGCTGGATCGTATTGTTGGATATATGTTGAGCCCCTTGCTCTGGAAGAAAGTTCGGCGTGGATTGAGTGCCGGTCGAGTGCAATCCGTGGCCGTACGGATCATCTGTGAACGAGAAGCGGAGCGTGATGCGTTTGAAACTGTCGAGTATTGGACCATTACGGCAAAGCTGCAAGGACAAAAACCGCCCATGTTCGAGGCTCGATTGCAGGAGTTCCAAGGCACGTCGATTGAGATTCATACGCAAGAAGAAGCCGATCGGGCCTTACAGGCGATTCAACAATCCAGTTTTTCCGTTTCCGCTGTTGAGAAAACTGAAAAGCGTCGAAACCCTCAACCGCCCTTTATCACCAGTCGTCTTCAACAGGAAGCCTCCAGAAAACTGCGCTTCACCGCGAAGAAGACGATGATGCTAGCTCAGCGCCTGTATGAAGGGATTGAGATTGGAAAAGAAGGCCCGGTCGGGTTGATCACCTATATGAGGACTGATTCGACACGGATTTCCAATGAGGCGCAAGCCGAAGCCGCGGAAGTCATCCGAGCGCGATTCGGTAATCAGTATCTCCCGGAAAAACCTAACGTGTATAAAGCACCCAAGGCCGCGCAGGAAGCTCACGAAGCCATTCGCCCCACTTCTGTCCAACGCGACCCTGAAGCCGTGAAACAATTTTTGGAAAATGACCTATATAAGCTGTACAAACTGATTTGGAACCGCTTGCTGGCATCTCAAATGACCAAGGGTTTGGATGAGGCCACTAAGGTGGATATCAAGGTCGGCGAGTATCTCTTCCGAGCAACCGGGACAGTGGAAAAATTCGATGGGTTTCGCCGAGTCTATATCGAAGGAACTGACACCACAGAATCCGGGCAAGACCCAACGGGTCGTCAATTGCCAGCTGATGACGGAGAAAGCAAACGATTGGCGGAATTGTCGGTGGGCGAATCTCTCACGGTGGTAGAAGGCGAAGAATTGGGCATTCTGCACAAACAACATTTTACGCAACCACCCCCACGGTATAACGAGCCCTTGTTGATTCGCGAACTCGAGGATAAAGGGATTGGTCGCCCATCCACCTATGCAGCAATTATTTCTACCATCCAAGATCGACAATATGTCGAAAAAGACGAGGGCCGGTTTAAGCCGACAGAATTGGGTCTGACGGTGAATAACCGATTGGTGGCGTATTTTCCGCGGATCTTTGATGTGGCGTTTACTGCACGAATGGAGTCCGAGCTGGATGATATCGAAGCAGGCGACAAGAACTGGGTCACGACGGTTTCTGAATTCTACACCCCGTTTTCCAAGGACCTTGGAAACGCCGAAGTTAACATGGAAGACCTCAAGGGGAAGGAAGAGCCCACGGATATTGTGTGCGATAAATGTGGGCAAAACATGGTCATTAAATGGGGACGCCACGGCCACTTTTTGGCCTGTCCTGGATATCCGACCTGCAAAAATACCAAGCCGTTTACGAAAGACGAATCAGGAACCATTACCGTTGTTGAAAAGCCCGTAGAGAGTACCGGAGAAGTGTGTGAGAAATGTGGAAATCCGATGGTGCTCAAACAGGGACGATTCGGAGAATTCCTGGCATGCTCCAATTACCCTGATTGCAAAACGACCAAACCGTTATCCCTTGGAGTGAAGTGTGCAGCAGATGGGTGCCCCGGCGATTTGGTGCAACGCCGAACGAAAAAAAACCGCGTATTTTATTCCTGCAGCCAGTACCCAAAATGTTCCTTTGCCATTTGGAGCAAACCGGTCAATCGCGCATGTCCACAATGTCAAACCCCATTTCTTATCGAGAAATTTAGCAAGCAGGCTGGAAAAAATATTCAGTGCCACCAGGAGAACTGCGATTATCAAGAGGCGGGGTAGGACGTGAAGTGTAATCCGTGAAGCGAAAAAGCTAGGATTCCCCTCTCTTGTTTTCAAAACGCTTCACGAGTTTTTTTAAGAGCCTACCGCCGGTTTCATAGCTGTTGGTTGCTCGAATATTTTTAGGGGTTCGCTCTTCTTCATAATCACATCTTCCGTAATGACCACTTCTCTGATTTCGCTCTGAGAAGGAATTTCGTACATAATATCGAGCATGACTTCTTCAAGGATGGCGCGAAGGCCACGAGCTCCTGTTTTTTGAGCATGGGCCTTACGGGCAATTGCGGCAAGCGCCCCATCGGTAAACTTCAGTTTGACTTTGTCGAAAGAGAGCAATTTTTGATATTGCTTGGATAAGGCATTACGTGGTTCTGTTAAAATCTGTACCAGCGCTGTCTCATCGAGTGCATCCAGAGTCGTCACCACGGGCAATCGTCCGATAAATTCAGGAATCAACCCATATTGTAGCAGATCTTCTGGTTGAACGTGGGCCAACAATGACCCAGATCTTTCCTTCCGCGACTTTTTTCCATCAGACCGGAAGCCCATCCGCTTCTGATTCAAGCGGCGTTCAATGATATCTTCTAAGCCAACAAACGCTCCACCACAAATCACCAAAATATTCTTCGTATCGACTTGAATGAATTCTTGATGAGGATGCTTGCGCCCACCCTGGGGGGGCACGTTGGCCACGGTTCCCTCAATCAATTTCAATAACGCCTGCTGGACGCCTTCTCCAGATACATCCCGGGTAATCGAAGGGCTATCGGACTTCCGGGTAATTTTGTCGATTTCATCGATATAGATAATCCCACGCTCCGCCCGCTCAACCTCATAATCAGCAGCTTGCAACAATTTCAAAATAATGTTTTCGACATCCTCACCGACATACCCGGCTTCGGTAAGAGTGGTGGCATCAGCCAGTGTAAAGGGCACATCTAAATAATCGGCCAACGTTTGGGCAAAAAGTGTTTTGCCGGTTCCCGTCGGCCCGACCATAAGGATGTTTCCCTTTTGGAGCTCAACATCTCCGGTATCAGTAACGGCAATTCGCTTGTAGTGGTTGTGAACCGCAACGGAGAGAATTTTTTTCGCGCGATCCTGTCCAATGATATATTGATCAAGGTGGCGATTAATCTCGACAGGCTTCCGAAATTTTGACGAGATCTCTTCCTTAGTCTCTTGCCACTCCTCGGCCATAATCTCATTGCACAAGCCCACACATTCGTCACAAATATAGACGGTGGGGCCGGCAATGAGCTTCCGGACCTGGTCTCGGCTTTTCCCGCAAAAGGAGCACCGAAGGTTCGCTTCGGTTTTGACTTGTTTGGCCATGAACGTCCCTTAAGACTGTATCCTAATACATGTCATCACGACGACTTTCCGTTTGTCGCTTTATCCTTTTCTGGCCCTCGGGTAATCACTTCATCAATCAGCCCATATTCTTTGGCCTCATCACCGGACATAAAATAATCGCGTTCCGTATCCTTGCCAATTTTCTCTATGGACTGACCGGTGTGATGAGCCAAAATCTGGTTCAGCCGTTCACGGATTTTCAAAATTTCTCTGGCATGAATATCGATTTCGGTGGCCTGGCCTTGGAATCCCCCCATCGGTTGATGAATCATCACACGAGCATTCGGGAGAGCATACCGTTTCCCCTTCGTCCCCCCAGCAAGCAGGAATGCTCCCATACTGGCTGCCTGTCCTAGGCAAATGGTGGTAATCGCTGGTTTGACATATTGCATGGTGTCGTAAATTCCAAGCCCCGCGGTCACGCTTCCGCCAGGGGAGTTGATATAGAGATTAATGTCTTTTTCCGGATCTTCCGCTTCTAAAAACAGCAACTGAGCAATAATGAGGTTCGAAAAGACATCGTCAATCGGAGTCCCAAGGAAGATAATCCGATCTTTCAACAGGCGGGAGTAAATATCATACGCACGCTCACCGCGGTTCGTCGTTTCAATGACCATTGGAACTAACATACAGATCTGTCCTTTCTTTTCGGTATAGAATTCAGATTGTCGGTGACCCAGGCCCCACAGACAAGAAGGAACATTCAGAACGATACTCGATGCCTCGAAGTAGCCAAATTCTCCAAAGGCTATCCTTGAATCACCGCGAATTGATACACCTGCTGCAACGCTCTTTCTGAACGAATCCGGTCTTCAAACTCTTGACGAGAAGAATCCCCGCCGGAGGTGATCATATCCTGGATATTCTCAACCGGAATCCGAAGGCTGTGCGCCAATTTGGTGATTTCCTCTTGAATATCTTGATCGGAAACAGACACCCCCTCTTTGTCGGCAATTGCCTCAAGGATCAGCGCAAGTTTGACGCGTTTTTTAGCATCGGGTGCGAAGTCTTGTTGCAATCGTTTCACTTCAGCCTCCCAATACGTTTGATCATCAGGAGAAGGCCCAGCACCTTTTTTACGCTGCTCGCTCATTAAGCGTTGACGAACCATGGCTTTGACTTCCCGTTCAACCAGCACTTCGGGGAGATCAAAGTGATGCATTTCCACAAGCCGCTCAATGATTTGATCTTTATGCGCCTCTTCCACCTCTCGTTTCAATGCATTCTCCAATTCCGTGCGCACTTTGCCTTTGAGTGCATCCAGGGTTTCATAGGGGCCGCAGTCTTTGGCGAATTCGTCATCCAACGCTGGAACGTTTTTTTGCTTCACCCCCACGATAGCAATCCGAAACGTGACAGACTTTCCTGCCAACCGTTCGTCGGGGTGAGTCGCCGGATATTCTTGAACCACTTCCGCGATTTGCCCTTCAGTTTTTCCCAGCAGCGCTTCGTCAATCTTGATGCCCAGGACCGGTTCGTTCGATCCGACTGTGTAGAGATGGCCATCTTTCTTCGACCCCTCAACGGGTTCGCCATCAAGGAGGCCTTCGATATTGACAACGGCGTAGAGGCCTTCATCCAGAGGGGTTCCCTTCGGCGCCGCATCAATCCGTGCTTGTGACTCCCGTAGTTTTTCTAATGCCTTGTCCACATCTTCATCAGAAATCGATCGCGTGTCAGGCTTTAAGGAAATAGGATTGGGCGGACGGTAATCGCGCAATTCGAATGTTGGCTTGATCTCGACTGTGGCGGTAAACGTCAACGAGGGGTCGCGTTGGGCTTTCATCCGGTCAAGCGGGGGAATTTCTACCAAGACCGGAGAGACACCGGCCTCTTTCATCGCCCGTTGGTAGTAATTCGGGACCAAGCTTTGAATGACATCTTGCTCTACGGCTTTTGCATACCGCTTTTCCAGCATAGCCATGGGGGCTTTACCTGGACGAAATCCAGGGATACGGACTTGGCGTTTCAGGTTAGTATAGACCCGATCAAATTCTTGGTTGACCGCATCTTCAGGAACTTCAATTTTAATCGCTCGTTTAACCGGACCCAGTTCTGTCACTTCCAATTTCATGATACGTCTCTGCCTTTTAATAATGTATTAATGAGTCGATGCGAAGAACCCCATCCAAAACGTGGTGCGAGAGGGGGGACTTGAACCCCCACGGTCTCCCACGAGATCCTAAATCTCGCGCGTCTGCCGGTTCCGCCACTCTCGCATCGATGGTCTTCGTCATTAGGGGAATGTTGAAAAAAGCCGCCAGCCTTCGCTAAAGCTACGGCTGACAAGCCA
>CAYMQW010000103.1:0-7194 GCA_964392595.1 uncultured Nitrospiraceae bacterium | reverse complement strand
AGGCTGGCGGCGGGTCAGATGAACTCTCCACTGAAGAATGCTATCGTTTGATTGATCAAATTGCCGTGGTCAATAAGGGTTGCTTGCTGGTGATCACTGGTGGCGAGCCACTCGTTCGACCCGACATCCTCGATATTGCCCGTCATGCGGTTGGCTTAGGATTCATGGTGGTGTTTGGCACGAATGGCATGCTGATCAATGATCGTCTGGCCAAAGAACTCGTGGAAATCGGCGTCATGGGAATGGGTATTAGCATTGATTCCCTTGATCCGCAAAAGCACAACACCTTCCGTGGCGTTCCCGGTGCATGGGAAGGAGCCGTCGCGGGTATTGAAGCGTGTAAGCGAAATGGCCTCCAATTCCAAGTGCACTTCAGCGCACAACCCATGAATTATCAGGAGTTGCCCGATGTCATCGACTGGGCACATAAACTCGGTGCACGGGTTCTGAACGTCTTTTTCATGGTCTGTACGGGTCGTGGCGAAGAGCTCACGGACATCACACCGGAGCAATATGAAGACGTCTTGAGTTACCTGCTAGACTCCCAGGACAAATACCAGGACATGCTGGTACGCGCCCGTTGCGCCCCACATTTTAAACGGCTGGCCTATGAAAAAGATCCCAACTCCCCGATCACCAAAGCGCAAGGATACATGGGTGGAGGATGTTTGGCAGGAACGAACTACGCTCGAATTACGCCGAATGGCGAAATGACCCCCTGTCCCTATATGCCGCTCTCAGCAGGAAATATTCGAGATACCAGTTTCGTGGATTTGTGGGAAAACTCGGAAATATTTAACTCCTTCCGATACCCTCACTTGAAGGGTAAATGTGGCGATTGTGAATACAGCGAGATCTGTGGCGGCTGCCGTGCTCGACCATATGTAGATCATGGCGACTGGATGGATGAGGATGAATGGTGTCTTTATACCCCTAAAGGGGGTGAGAAAATTCAAGTTGCGTTTAACACCGACGAGGAATCTGATGTGGAGTGGGATGACGCCGCTCAGACACGAATAAGCCGTATTCCTTACTTTCTCCGGGCCATGGTCAAAAAGGGCGTGGAGCGACATGCCAAAGAAAATAATATTCCCATCATCACCATTGAATTGATGGAAGAACTTCGGCAAAAACGTTTTGGAAACGAAAAGCCCGTCTTTAAATTCTAATGAGCGCCCTTCAAGAAGTTTTCCTTGATCTCAATAAAGTTCTCCCCATTCTGAATCACTGGCTGCACCTGTTGTCGGCCATTGTGTGGATTGGGGGATTGGCCTTTCTAGTTATGGCTGTCACACCGGGGCTCAAAACCTCTGTCCCTAAAGAATTTATCAAACCCATTTGTAACACGTTCTACAAACAATACCGCAAAATCGTGGGCCTCCTCCTTCTCGTGATCCTCTTCACTGGAGGGATCAATCTTCATTACGTCAGTGAGCTCATGATCATGCAGACCGGTGAAGGGATTACCCACAACCCCAAATATCTGACCATCTTTTTCATTAAGTTGGCATTAGTGCTCGGAATCATGACGCTGTATCTCTACACCGTGATTTTTGGAATCGAACCGACCGGGGAAGAAACAGCCGAAGAGAAAGAAGAGCACACCACTGAACCCATTCCTTTTCAACGTAGTGCACTTGGGATAGGCGTCTTCATTATTCTCTGTGCCGCCGCGCTCAAACACCTGCACGTCTAAATTCTCGCTCCCATTTGATTTCCTCTCCTGCCATTGCTGATTTCGATCCATCAATACAGACTCATTCGCACGTTGTTCCCTATTCGGCAACAGAGTGCTGACAAGAAGTCATGGGACCTTTCTTGTTCTGATCAATGTCACCATGTTACTTTCTCAACTCCATAACCTGAACAATGGTAGTTCGCAATCTCAGGACTCTTCGACTGCCACCGGACCCGCAGCACTCAGGGCAAACGAACCCTCACCAAACGAGTGACGGTTGCGCCACACTATTCGTGCTAAGTCCTCAGCCCATCGAAGGGTCAAAGCATGAATGGACGAACTGCCTTTTTTTTTGGATTATTTTTAACAGCACCACACCTCTAATACCCTTATCACCTATGCTTAAAAAACGTTCGAAACCTGCCAAACGAAATACACTACCAGGACTTTCTAAAGGCGAAGTGCCAATTGTCGCCATTATTGGAAGACCGAATGTCGGCAAATCAACATTCTTCAACCGCGTCCTCGGAACACGAAGTGCGATTGTCGATGACATGCCCGGCGTCACTCGCGATCGAATCACCGCCGAGTGCACATACCAAGGACGTCGGTTCCAACTGGTGGATACCGGCGGCCTGGATCTTTCCTCTTCCGATGGGATGGCGAACCTCATTCGCATTCAATCCCAGGCCGCGATTGCCGAAGCCGATATTCTTCTGGTGCTCATGGACGGCCGCGCAGGCCTCAACCCTCTCGACGAAGAAATCGCGCATCTTCTCCGAGATGTGAACAAACCCACGTTTTATGCCATCAATAAAATCGACACTCCCAAGTCCGAAACGTTGCTCGCGGACTTTTATAAATTGGGAAAAGACAAGTTATTTCCGATTACGGCTGAACACGGCATTGGAGTGGATGATTTGCTCGAAGCGTTCCTACACTTGCTACCATTTGACGAAGAAGAGGAACGCACCCCATATCCGCGCGTAGCCGTCGTGGGCCGACCCAATGTCGGAAAATCCACGCTAGTCAATACCTTGTTTGGGGAAAACCGTGTTGTGGTGAGCGAAATTCCCGGCACCACACGTGACCCAATAGATACCCTCATTGAGTACCAAGGGCACCCTTTTGTGTTTACCGATACAGCAGGCATTCGACGCCGTGGAAAGATAGAACGAGGAATCGAAGGCTATAGCTTGGCCAGAACGCTCAAGGCCCTGGGACGATCTGACATTGCCGTTCTTCTATTGGACGGCATCGAGGGGGCCACCGAGCAAGATACAAAAATCGCGGGGTTGATATTAAAACAAGGCCGAGGCTGTATTCTATTTGTCAATAAATGGGATCTGCGGAAAGATGATCCCATAGCCCAAATCAAATACGACCAAGAGTTGCATCGCCGCTTTCCATTTTTTAAATTTGTGCCCACCATTTTCGGTTCCGCGCTTCAGGGATCTTCCATTGAGCACCTGTTTCCTAAAATAGAAAGTGTGATGGAAGCCTTTTCCCACCGAGTACCAACAGGCAAGCTCAATCAATTTCTACAAAAAGCCCTCGACGATAATCCACTCCCAAGCAAAAGACGCAACCCCTTAAAATCCGTATTCATGACTCAAGTAGCCACCAAACCCCCGACCTTTGCCTTGTTCGTCGGGAAATCCGTTGAGGTTCCCACCTTCTACCTTCGATATCTTGAAAATCGTTTACGCGACACCTTCGGATTCGAAGGAACACCGATTCGAATTTTGGTGAGGCAGAGATAGTTTGCAATCTAGAAGCGTCAGTTTGGCGTCAAACTGTCGCACTAGATTATTTTCAAGAATTATTTATGCAGGGTTTTGCCCCTGCAGACGAGTCACTTTTGTTTCGGCAAAAGTGACCAAAACCATTTCCGCCCGTGCGCGACCCTATGGGGGTCCCTCCGCCTCCGCCCCGAATAAGATGGCTCAGGAACTCGCTACGCTCAAACAGCCTTCGCCGAAAAAGTCGATTCGGGGTTGCGGCTCCGCCGCGCCCAACGCGGACAGACAGCCAATACACACATCAATTTTTTAAACTGGAGTAGGGAAAGACAAACACTACTAGCACTCAATACTTATGTTTCCCCTAAATATATGCGTTCTAAAAAAGGGAAACGTCCCATTTTTCAATTGGTTATCATGTGTTTGTGGAAACGGTAGACGGGAACTTCTCACTCGAGTGGGTCCTGCAGGGGGGGGTTGAGTATTACCATATCTAAGTGTATGATAAGTGCATGGCTGTCAAAACCATAACTATAGATCTGAAAGCATATGCCCTTCTTGCGAGTCGGAAACGGGAAGGACAATCGTTTTCTGCTGTCATTAAAGAGAACCTGGGAGGTAAAACCACCGCCAAAGATCTGTTACAGGTGCTATCTTCCCTCAAGGTCCAAGAGGGCACGCTGGACCGCATCGATGAACAAGTGACACGACGAAGGAAAAATCCGGCAAAAGCCCCCCGCCTATGAGTTTCCTTGACACATCGTTTATAATTGATCTTCTCCGTGAGGAAAAACGAAAGACCAGAGGCCCAGCCCATCAAAAATTGGAACAGCTCAGTTTCACGCCTGTGCGATTAAGCCTGTTCGTGGTATGCGAACTCGAAGCTGGTGCCTCATTATCGGCTTCGAAGAAAGAACGGGAACAGATCCAACTTCTCTGCCAACATTGTGATGTTGTGTATCCCGATGATCGCCTGGCTCCGATATATGGGAATGTTCTTGCTCATCTCCAACGCCAGGGAACACCAATTGGCGTAATGGATCTTTTGATTGGTTCACAAGCCTTAGCCTGGGATGAACCGCTTATTTCACGGAACCTCAAAGACTTCCAGAAAATCCCCAATTTGCAACTGGAATCGTATTAACCTTTCCCCCTAACACCAAACCCCCGACCTTTGCCTTGTTCGTCGGGAAATCCATCGAGGTTCCCACCTTCTACCTTCGTTTTCTGGAAAATCGTTTACGCGACACGTTTGGATTGGAAGGAACACCGATTCGAATTTTGGTGAGACAGAGGTAGCTGCTGCTTCTAGATTGCAGCAGCTGGGTGTAAAATCGACGCGCAAGATTATTTTCAGGAATTATTTCTAGCAGGGTTTCGCCCATGCATGACGAGTCACTTTTGTTTCGGCAAAAGTGACTAAAACCATTTCCGCCCGTCTTCGGCCTTCCAGAGAATGGAGGGAAACCTCTCCATTCTCTTCCAGGTCCCTCCGCCTACACCCCGAATAAGATGGCGAGAGAACTCGCTCCGCTCAAACAGCTCTCGCCGAAAAGTCGATTCGGGGCTACGGCTCCGCCGCATCCGAAGGCGGGAACCCACTCAAGACACAAACCAACTTTTAAAACTGTGGACCCTACAAACTCAATTCTCCTTCTTGCCACAAATTCATGCGGCCTAGAAAGGGAAGCGTTCCCTTTTCAGGTATTCGGTTACATTTTCGCTAACATTGAAGACCAACGTTCACTTTCTGGGGTCTGCTGCATTTACGGGTTAGGCGGGCATCTTGATTACTCAAAATTGTGTCCGGTTTCGGCCAATAGCGGACATTAACGGTTAGCATCACCGGGTTGCGGCAGGTGATGTTGATTTCAGATTCGGCCCGGCCCGCAACTCCGGTGCATGCGATTGTTAGACGGCGTTTAAACCGCGTCGTTGAGGTCAACGGGAAGCCCTGCGGCTTTTATTTCTTTTACAAGTTGGAGACGCCATGCACCACCGGAATCGAGCGGAAGGTAAAGAACACCGCTATAGTCTGACGGCATTTCGACGCCGGATTCAAATAACGCACAAACGTGGCCACGTCCAAGACGCGCAAGGAAATAGCCCAACTCAAGAACGACGTTTTGTCGAGCGCGAGGGCTGAGTTTCTTTGGCGGGGTACCTTTGACTCCGCCAACATCGTCAGCGGTCATTAGTACGACTGCGAAAGGAACATCTGCGTGATCAGTGAACTTCTCAATAATCGTGCGACCTTTATTGGGCTGTTCATGAAGGATCACGGCGTTGAGCTTCAATTTTTCGAGAAAGCGTGCAACTTTCTCCTTCGCTGCATCGTTTTGCCCGTGAACGAGGAACACTTTTGTTCCAACGGTGGCCGACTTGGCGTCGGTTGGAGCGCCGCTGCCCACAGGAACCGGAATGGGCCTAACGTCGGTTGGCTTTTTGTAACCGGGAGGGCCAGAAATGAACTGATCTGTTACGTCGGTCGCCTTGTCCTCGGCTGACCATTCGTAGCTCGGGCCGCCAAGCACCATCACCGAACTGTTGCGGTCTTCATGCTTGACGATTGCAATCAGATGTTCAATTGATCCTTCGCTTTGTGATACCCGAATGCGCTCAATGTCATGTGGGGGTATCGTCCGGCCATTGATGATGAGCGGGTTGCCCAATTCGTATGGAGTCAAGACACGGTCGCGCAACTCAGCTTCTGAAAGGTCGCACTTCGTTTCATCGTGCGACCGGTCAGATTGGAGTGTGATGCGCACGTGGTAGTTCATTACGTTTAGTTTTTCCGCCTAACGATTGAGCTAACCCGCCGCGCCACAGTCTCGACCTAAAATTGATAGCACAGATTCGAGGTCGGGTTAAGCGACTGGTTAGGCCAATTTTTGTTTCGTGAAAACTGGGTTGCCAGCTAATTCAATAAATGATTTTAGTTTTGGTCCACTTCTCTCCGTCTGTTCTTTTGCGATTAAGTCCGCCAGCCTTTTACCGTATGACATTCTCCATACTTTGGTTAATTCGTATCTCTTATCTAAAAATGCAAGATATACATAATCACACTTATGCTCGGAAAATCGGCTCATACGGCCTATTAGTTTTGGCTCATCTTCAGTTTCGCTTCTGCGGGTTTTTATTTGGACCAGTTTTTTATTACAATCAATTGCATCTGCTCCAGGCATTCTGGAGTCAGCTATCAAATCTAAATCAAATTTTCTACATACGAGGACTTCTCCCACCTCTCCAGTAATACCGATCTTTCTACCCGATAAGTTTTCGTATTCAATCGCAACTTTTGTCATTGTTTTTACAGAAGCCAGCAATTTTCTACTGATTTTTAATCTAGGTGGCAATTTTGATTTTTGCATATATACTCCTTGTAACTCACGGCCTAACAATGTTTAGATGGATCCGTGTAAGAGGACGGGTCTTCGAAATTCTGTCTGGATAACACGCATCGAGTCTTCTGAACAATACGCCAGAATCGTTGTCTTTTCAATTGGTTACCTCCACGAGTCCAGTTATTTTGGCATCTTATGCGGATCAGGATAATGCCACCTATTTGAATAGACTCACAAAAGAATTAAATAAATCCGTCCCCTTTTCTCCTTACTTCTTTGCTTCTTAAACTCACATCACCACGATGTCCGCTTTGGGTCGATAACAGACACTTTCGATTGTCCTAGTAATGGTTATCGGCTAGATATCAATAAAAGAGGGTCTTCCCCTGATCGAGTGGGTCGATTCTATCGACGAGCTCCTTCCGGGTAG
>CAYMQW010000102.1:0-7207 GCA_964392595.1 uncultured Nitrospiraceae bacterium | reverse complement strand
AGGGACAAAGTTCGTGATACCGTATCGAAAGCCCAGTCTTTACCACTGGTCAAGCGCCTGGATCCTCAGCGGGGTGTTTCTATTGTCGGGATGCGAGGGGGGGCTGCACATGGTCCGTGAAGGAGATCGGGCCGGTGTCATGACCTACCTCTACAAAGGAACCGATGGTCAAATGTTCACCCCACGGCGAGGAGAAGCATTTCAGAACATTCGAGAGTTTTGTCGTGGGCCGTTCAACGTGGTGCGTGAAGGGAAAAGCAAAGGTCGCCAACGGGTGGTGGAAGGGGTGGTCGGGTCGGACATTATTGTGGAAACCTGGTGGGGTATTCGGTTCCAATGCATGGATTAAGGGGTGCTTGTAATTGATCTTGAAATACCCAAATGGGAGAAATCCCAAGCACGAAATCCTAAATAAATTCCAATGATCAAAATTCCAATTTCCCAAATTTGACCGGATGGTTTGAAATTTCGGTCATTCGAATTTGGAATTTGTTTGAGATTTCGTGCTTCGAATTTGAAGCTTCCCGTCACCTGGTTCATCTAATTGTGAACGGGCCTTATGATGATTACGCTGGGCGAGCGGCTTTTAAATCTTCCAGTGTTAACAGACTCATCAGCGAAACCCCTTCTGCTTCGACTTTGTCTTTGCCCTCCTGTTCCTGTCGATCCACGATGACCATCGCATGCGATGCATGAAGCTTCACCTCCTTCACGGCATGAATAGCCTGCAAAATCGATCCTCCGCTCGTCAGAACATCATCCACCACTAAGACCCGATCATTGGCGTTCACAGCACCTTCAATCCGTTTCCCCAGCCCATGGTCTTTCGCCTGTTTTCGGACGACAAATGTGCGGTAGGTTCTTGAAGGTTGAGTCGCGAAGGCATAATCGGATATAGCTGTGGCTAAGGGAATGGCGCCAATCTCCAAGCCGCCCACGGCTTCAAACGAGAGGTGGTGAATGGCGGCACAAGCCAGGTTGGCCACAAGCCACCGGGCATCGGGGTGAGCCAACAGAGCACGACAGTCCACGTAAAAGGGACTCTTCTTTCCCGAGGCAAGAAGAAATCCCTCATCGGGGTCCCACTTAAACGCTTCGTACTTCCAGAAAAATGCTGCCAGTTGTTCTTTGTACATTAAAAAAAGATGCCGGTTGAATGAATAATGTTCACCTTTTCTAGCATTCAACGATCAACAAAAGCAATGGTGAACCTCGTCGTCTCGAAACGCGCCGTGATGGAGAAACATCAAAGATGTTTAGAATTAGAAAACGCCCCTTAAAGCCTGAGAAAGACCTGGAGCTGTACAACGTGTTGGAGAATTACACGGATTTCGATCCTCCAGGAAATGTCATGGTGTGTGCTATGACCTGCGATGAAGACATCGAGCATCATGCGAAAATCCTGGGGGGAAGTTATGGGATTCCCGTTGAAGACATACAGGTCCTGTTGGAGACAGGTGGGGTGTATACATATCCGCAGTCAGGAGGTGTGGTCACACGTGGGTTGTTTGTGTGCAAGGTCGATTCGACAGGTGAGACGCCCAAACAAACCTGGGTGTTGGATTTGCAGCAAACAGCAGAAACCGAACAGTTGGCGCGGTTTTCAGACATTACCCTGCTTAAAGCTGCCGAGCGGGTGTTTTATCGTGGATTACCCGAAGAATTACAAACACGACTCACACAAAAAAATCTGGGGCTGGATTATTCCAAGCTCGATCGGTCTGTGGCCAAAGGTGGAGATATCACCTATGTCGATTTTCGAAAAGATTGGTCCCAGTATTTCAAACGCAAATGCACCATGCCCAACGGATCAATGGTGGAGACTGGAGGCATTCAGGGATTTGCGACGTTGCATGGGATCACGGTTCCGCAAGCCGAAGAGTTAATGGATCAGGGAGGGACACTCGAAATTGAAGATGGTGTGCTCGCCTGTCAGGTGATCAACAACCCACCCACTGTCGCACGATTCAATAGTAAACAATACGCCAAAGCCAAAAAGTTAATGGAATCCAAAGATCTGCACATCATGGATGCGCTCAGTGAGATGGCCTTAAATGATCCAGTGTTGATGGGGGCACTCCGAAGAGCGGAGCGAGAAAACTAGACGGTTCCTGAAAGGGGCAGGTTCTGGGTAAGGCTGTCGTCCCAGCGACATTTCTGGGGTACGTAATGCGTGAAGCGTGATCCGTGAAGCGATGGGAAAAAGATCAAGGAGTCTTTTGGACGCCTAACGGATTACGCTTCTCGCATCACGATAAATGTCTTTCCCTATTCCCAACCAATAGGTTTATAGCCTCGTTCTTTCAGGCAGGTGTTCACAAAATTTTTGTAGGTCCGGCTGGGGCCGGATTTTCGAAATACAGATCGCAGAAGTCCCCCTGTGGCTCCGACCGCCGCCCCAACGGCAGCTCCTTTTCCTGCCGACCCCTGAATCGCTCCAATTACTGCACCAGAAGCCGCACCAACACCAGCACCCATTACTGTCCCCTTCGCCACTTCCACCCCTTTGTTGCTTGAAGACGTATACGCATCGGCTAAATCTTGGCACTCGGCAATGTCTAACTCTGCCTGCTCATGCCCAACGGTCTCAAAATGATCGTTCGGGTACAGCACTGGTTTTGATCCCGCACAACCCAATAGAAGCAAGGACGTCAGTCCTCCAATGATTATTCCTGTGAACGGGTGAGTCATCAAATAGGTCGAATCTTTCATTTTCATATCGTAGCTATCTTAACACGACCGTCCCTCAGGTCCAGATGGAGTAAGATTGCTGGGTATTTAGTTGGAATTGTTTTCAAGATGAAGTGTGTTGAGGTAGGTGAGCTTTGATATTCGTTTTGGTCTAACTTGATTAGTCAGTCTCTCCCCGGAACAACCGCACGTAAGCGGCGAAAATAAAAAGCCGATTTCGTTTTTGTCCAGTCATCTCACGCAGAATATCAAGTTTTATGAAATCTGTGATAAGGGCTGCTGCGGTGTTGGTCTGCACTTTGAGGCGTTCGGCCACTGATTTGATAGTCACCACTGGAGATTCATACAACAGTCGCATGAGGGTCTGAGCGTTGTGTATGCGTCGGGCATGAAAAGTGGGTATGGCTTCGCGTTCTAGACCTTCTTTGAGGGCGAGAATGTTCTTAAAGACCTGACAGGATTGAGCTGCTATTTCGGAAATACCCAGAAGGAAAAATCGCAACCAGGGTTCCAGATTGCTGGTGGTTCGCACAGTCATGAGTTGATTATAGTATTCGGCTTTATGGCGCTCGAAAAAATCAGAGAGGTAGAGAGCAGGCTTGTGCAACAGTCCGAAGCTGACCAAATATAAGACAATGAGTAGGCGACCCAGGCGTCCATTTCCGTCCAGAAACGGATGGATGGTCTCAAATTGATAGTGGATGATGGCAATCTTGATCAGGTGCGGCACATGGATGGCTTCATTGTGCATGAACTGTTCAAGGTCACTCATCAAATCTGGCACGTGATCGTGGTGAGGCGGAATAAAGGTCGCGTGTTTGAGGTTGATGCCAATCCAGTTTTGGCTTGTCCTAAAATCTCCAGGAAATTTGTGCTTCCCCCGCACGCCTTGTAAGAGCACAGCATGGATTTCCTTTAACAAGCGATTTGATAAGGGTAGGGTGGGCAGTTGTTGAATGGCATAATTGATGGCTTTGATATAATTCTGCACCTCTTGCCAATCCAAACGTTTTTCCGGATCGACATCGCTTTCATTGACTAAGGCCTCATCGAAGTTGGTCTGAGTCCCCTCGATTCGACTGGAGGTGGTTGCTTCTTTGGTGATATGCATCCGGATAAAAAAGTCTACATCCGGGATGAGTTGGGAATAGGCATTCAGTTCACCAAGGAGCAGAGTGGCTTCTTCTAGCAAGGTGAGAGTTTGTGGGTCTACTTGCCATTCTTTGTTGATTGCCGTGGGGAGGAAGCTTCTGTATTCGTACTGCTGCTCGTAAGATCCTGCTTGGAAGGCATTGATATTTATAGGCATTTTTTCAGCATGGCTACAATTTGATATTACCAATTCATTTATGTCAATTTGTAGCCACTAACTGACATAAGCGAAAATATATGTCAACTCATTTGGTTGGTTCATAAACACGGATTCAGGGCTCAGAAACCGTGATTAAAGTCAAGGGGTGAAAAATGATTTGGGTTCCATGCTGTTTGGGTTTTGACCATCGTATTAAGAATGACCAGAAGTTTTCGCATACAGGCTGTCAGGGCCACTTTGGGTTTTTTCCTTGTCCAATCAGGCGTTGGTAAAATGGGTTGATGCCCGGATTAAAGCGTGAAGCGGACAGGGCCGCCATGTAGAGGGCGGCGCGGACTTGGGCGCGGCCTCCCCAGACCATTCGTTTGCCGCGAAAGTTTCCACTGTCGCGGTTTAAGGGGGCGACGCCCACGAGCGTGGCGATTGCCCTTCGCTTGAGCGTCCCGAGTTCGGTTAGGCTACTGAGGAGATTTATGGACAAGACGTTGCCCACCCCAGGAACACGACGAATGAGCGAATCTTTTTCTTGCCACCCAGGAGTCTTGTGACTAAGCTCGGCAATGTGGCCTTCGATTTGGGTGAGACGTTTTTCCAGGGAGGTGATAGGAGCCTTGATATCTTGCCGGATCCATTTGGCCGCTTGCGGGAGGCGGGTGTTTTCGGCCGTCGACAGGGCGAGCAACTGGCGCCGCCGCGTCACCAAGGCCGTTAATTCCTGGGTGGGGTCATCTTTCATGGGCCGGATTTCCGGCTGGATCGCGGCACCGAAACGAGCCAAGATCCGGGCATCCAGGGCATCGGTCTTGGCCAGAGCGCCCAGGGCCTTGGCAAAGTCCCGCACCTGACGAGGATTCATGACGACCGCCGGCAACCCGGCGGTCGTTAACGCCGCATACAGGAGTGTTTCCAGGCCTCCCGTGGCTTCCATCACGATGAGAGTGGGATGAAGGCTGTGGAGCCGCTCCACCAGCGAGGCGATGCCGGAATCGTTGTTGGCCACCGACCAGGGGAGAGAATTGGCATTGTCCGCCACGTTCAATCGAGCGTTACAACTGTCGATACCGATAAACAGTTCTACGGATTTGGATTGCATCACGCTGCCTCCCAACCTTGTTGATGCGGGCTTGGTGTCCCAGGCAACCGTTCGGGTTCATCAGAGAAAGGGCATGACGACCAGCGCTGAGCCACGGGCTGATTCCCATAGGATAAACGGTCTATCATGCCAGGATTCACAATATCTTGAGGGTACAGTCTTTTCCCTGCGTTGGCTATGCCCTCTTCAGACAGGAGGCTGCTCGTGTTAGTTGGGCTACAACCCTGACTTGCATTATACAAGGGTTAGGGGTCAGGTTGGGTTTTGCAATGCCACATCGGAGAGAGTTTTGTTTTTGATTTTGGAAGTCTAAGCTTTATTCAATCGGCCGTGTGGGGGAAAAGCGTATTGTTCTGCCCCCCCCCAACCCAAGTCCTTCCTAATCGCCTAATTCTTTCTCCACCTCCTTTATCACTCTGCTCAATTTCACGTTCGAGGCTTCAGCCAACTTCATCATGTTGATCAGGCTGACGTTCCGCTCCCCACGCTCCACATCTCCCACGTAGGTCCGGTGAAGGTCCGCCCGTTCTGCCAGCTCTTCCTGTGACAAGCCGGCCACTAATCTGAATTTCCTGAGGGCCTCGCCAAAGGCCGTGAGTAGCCACGCCTTGCGTTTCACGCCCCTAGGTTATTTATATGATGACTATAGGCCTACAGACTATGAGTGGCATAACCGAAAGGATATCAATATATCGACCATCTACATGCGATTCATGGGAGTTGGCATCCTAATGTGACAGTTCCGTTCCTTTGCCCAGGCGGTAACCGTCTAGGATTCAGCTTATGGAGACCAAAAGAACAGCTTCAACAGGGAACTGAGGTACAACATCGCCTGCCTGCTGAACGCAAAGGGCCTGATCGAGAGGCACATCTCGGAGGCGGCCTGAGAGGCGGAATGACTGACACGGACGCATTGTTTTATGCCAGGAATCACGACAAGACATCGGGATGTTAGGGAAAATCGGACATTAACCTTAAGAGCATTTTTACCCTGATCAACTATCTTTATCTATGGGGAAATCCCTCTGGGAATCATTCAAGCCCATGCGGGTTCTGTAGCACACCTCAAGATGGATATCGTCACAAAGGAGCGGAATATGAAAACTTTCCCACTACACACAATGGTCGGCGTGGGATTTATCTTGTGCCTGGTCGTTCCAAACTTGACCTATGCTGATCATCTCACAACGAGACAAGGGGAGGAGAGAAAAATCTTTCACGGGAAATATGATTCCCCTGATTATCAATCCGTGCCCATTAAAACTGGGTGGGGGACATCCCTGAGGGCCGGTGGCTCATTCTATGATGGCGACGTGATCTCGACTGTATCTCCCGATCCAGCGATCCTCGTGAATGGCCAACTCTTCTACCATATCAATCGCGATTGGCATATGGGTTTGAGCGTAGAGTGGGAAGAACACAATGCAACCGTGAGTGGCGTGGATTTCGGAACAGCACGAACCATAACACTGTTGCCGTATATTGAATTTCATTTTCCTGTAGGTCGGTGGTCTCCCTATGCATCCCTTGGGATGGGCGTAAATCTTAATGATTTTGATGAAAACAACCAGATCGCCGCCAATTGCGCCGCGTTAGGGTTTGGCCCCTGCGATGTGTCCCCCGACAATACCTTTGGCTTCAGGGGTGGGGCCGGCGTGGACTTTTTTGTGACCGACAGCCTAGCCATCAATGCCGAGGCTGCCTGGAAATCGAATTCTGGCGATGGAAAAATCACCGTGGGTGGCACAACGGTCCTTCAGGGAAACTTCGATGCGAGTGCGGTCCAGGTGTTGTTGGGTCTGCGGTGGTTTTTTGAATAGATGCAGTTTTTTCAAAAAGTCGCAGGATCTTGTATTGGCAGTCCGATGGTGAAAAGGGGTCAATCTTAGGAAAAGGCCTCCTCCGAAGTATTTGTGGGTATTTCTTAGGAGGTTTTCCACAAGTCCACATGCATAAAAGCCCTTGCCATAGGCTTAGTCGGTTTGTGGACCCTGTGGGAAACCTCCTTATGATGTGAGTGTCAAATAAAAACCGGTGCGAGATATGAAAATTTGGCTACTTGAATTCACATAATAAGTGCACCACCTTAACTGTTGGCTAGCTGGTATATT
>CAYMQW010000101.1:0-7239 GCA_964392595.1 uncultured Nitrospiraceae bacterium | reverse complement strand
ATGGCTGAGCAATCGGTGCCCTTTGAAGTGGTTCCTGGGGTCACCTCAGCGGTGGCCGTGCCAGCTTATGCAGGGATTCCGGTGACGCATCGCACCATGGCTTCGACGGTCACGTTTGTGACGGGTCATGAAGATCCCAGCAAGGGAGGAAGTGTTCTCGAGTGGCCGCGGCTAGCCACTGTCGATGGGACGCTCGTGTTTCTCATGGGGGCGAAGAATTTACCCACGATTGTTCACCGGTTGATCGAAGAAGGGAAATCCTCGGACACCCCGGTGGCGCTTATTCAATGGGGAACCTATCCCAAACAACGGACGGTGGTCGGGACATTGTCTGACATCGTGGAGCGGGCTGAGGCCGCAAATATTCAACCTCCGACTATTATTGTCATTGGGGCGGTGGTTCCGTTGCGAAAAAACCTGAATTGGTTTGAATCCCGCCCCTTGTTTGGAACTCGGATTTTGGTTACTCGCGCTCGCAGTCAAGCCTCTGAGCTTTCTCAGCTTTTGATGGCGTATGGAGGGGAACCGGTGGAATGTCCCACAATCGAATTTGTTCCCCCAGCAAGTTGGGAAGATGTCGATGAGGCCATTGCAGGCCTGGACAACTATCAATGGCTGGTCTTGACGAGTGTGAATGGAGTCCAACATTTCATGCGTCGTTTGTGGTACAAAGGACGAGATGCCCGTAGCCTTCAGGGAGTACGCGTGTGTTGTATCGGGCCTCGGACCGCCGAAGAATTGGAAAAATTTGGCGTGAAACCGGACTTGATCCCCTCGCAATATCAAGCCGAAGGTGTGCTGGATGTGATGCAAACGGCTGGGGTAGTTGGCCAACGTGTGCTTATTGCCCGCGCGGCGCAGGCCCGTGAAATTCTGCCTGAAGAGTTGCGTCGTGTGGGAGCAGATGTTCAGGTTGTCCCGGTGTATCAAACCGTGGTTCCACATTCTAAAGTCGATGACATTAAAGCCCGGTTTCTCTCTCAAGGAATCGAGATGGTCACCTTTGCGAGTTCCTCTACCGTTCGAAATTTTGTGGAATTGTTTGGAGGAGCCGGGGAATTGAAAAAAATTCTCCAACACACCATGATTGGGTGTATTGGGCCGATTACTGCTGAAACCGTTCGAGAGCAGGGATTGCAAGTTGATGTGGTTGCCGGGCAAAATACCATTCCTGCGTTGGTCGAGGCGCTGGTGGCGTATCGGCAACAGTCGGTTCAGGCAACGGTTTAATTGAACCCTTTCCGCGTGGAGAGTAGGCAGTCACATTCTGGGTAAAGAAGGATGCAAAACTTTTAGGGGTTAAACGAAGGAGAAATCTATGGTTCCCGTAAAATCTTTTATGGTTCCGGCTGAGAAGTTCATCACCGTTGATCGAGATGTGAATGTCCGCAAGGCTGCGGAAACCATGCGTGATAGTGGGATTGGGAGTATTTTTGTCACCCGTGATGGGAAAATTATTGGGATTCTTACTGATACTGATTTGCTGAGACGTCTGGTCGCCGCCGGGTTGGATCCTAACCAGACCACTGTCGAGCACATTATGTCGGCCCCCATAAAGACCATTGATGAAAATAAAACGCTCCTCGATGCCAATGACGTGATGGCAAAAGAGCACATTCGGCATTTAGGGGTTTCTGCCCAGGGTGAAAAATTAGTTGGCATGATTTCTGTGCGAGACCTTGTGGTGTTTTTGACGAATCTTCCCAGGAAATAATCCTCAGATGATATCGGGACTCTGTCCGGGCAAGGTGGTTCTATCTCAAAACCGCATAGCAATCGGATCCCGGAAGTACTCAGGATAACACGATTATGGCCTTTCCTCGACAGCGTATGCGCAGGCTACGACAGCATGAATCCTTGCGTCGTCTGGTTCGAGAAACCCGTCTGTCGCCGGATGATTTTATTTATCCGCTGTTTGTCACCGTCGGCCAAAATCAACAGACTCCGATCAGTTCGATGCCGGGCCAATTTCGGTGGTCTATTGATCTGCTCGTGAAAGAGGCTGCCGAGGCCCACCAGTTAGGCATCCCGGGGGTCATGCTGTTCGGCATTCCTGATCGAAAAGATGCTCGAGGCACTTCGGCGTATGATCCTGATGGCATTGTTCAGCAGGCGGTTCGAACCCTCAAACGTCAGGTGCCGGATCTCCTCGTCATTACGGATGTATGTATTGATGAATATACGGACCATGGGCATTGTGGCATTGTGAAAGATGGCCGGATTCTCAATGATGAAACGCTTGAATGTTTGCGGTCGATGGCGCGAACGCATGCGGAGGCGGGTGTCGATATGGTCGCTCCGTCTGACATGATGGATGGCCGTGTTGGGGCCATTCGAGATGAGTTGGATCAAACGGGTTTTGTCGATATTCCCATTATGGCCTATGCTGCGAAGTATGCGTCGAGTTTATATGCTCCCTTTCGTGAAGCGGCAGACTCCAGCCCGTCGTTTGGGGATCGGCGATCGTATCAAATGGACCCAGCCAATGCTCGTGAAGCCATTCGCGAAGTCGAACTTGATGTGGAGGAGGGGGCCGACATTGTGATGGTCAAACCCGCGCTTCCCTACCTTGATGTGATTGCACAATCGCGATCATACTTCTCGGTTCCTATCGCAGCCTATCAAGTCAGTGGGGAGTACAGCATGATTAAAGCGGCTGCTCAGCAAGGGTGGATCGACCAGTCGAACGTGATGATGGAGACCTTGTTGTCCATTAAGCGAGCCGGGGCTGACCTCATCCTTACTTACTTTGCCAAGGATGCGGCGCGGGTCCTCAATAGTTCTCACACATGAAGGTTTCACGGGGTCTCCCGAACCCTCCCCTCCCTCCACATCCCGTGTTGACCATTGGCAACTTTGATGGGCAACATCTTGGTCATCGCTATCTGCTGTCCACCGTGGTGAATTGTGCTCGTGAGCGTGGTGGAACGCCCATGGTGTTGACCTTTGATCCTCATCCGGTTCAGGTCCTGAATCCCAAGGCCGACTTTCAATTCTTGACGGCTTCAGAAGAAAAGCGCACGTGGTTTGAATCAGTCGGGGTGGAGCATTTGGTCATTCTGGAGTTTACCAAATCTTTTGCAGCCTTGAGTCCCGAAGAGTTTGTCCAGTCGATTTTGTGTGATGGGTTGGGAGTGTGTGATCTCTTTGTTGGGGAACATTTTGTCTTTGGAAAGGGCCGTGCCGGGAATACGGTAACCCTGACTCAATTGGGGAAAAGCGCAAATTTTCAAGTTCATCTTCTCAAACCGCTTGGAAATGAAGCCAGCGTTGTTAGCTCAACGCGTATTCGAACATTAATCCAACAGGGTAAAATGGAAGAGGCTGGGGAATGTTTGGGTCGATTGTATTCATTGCAAGGTCTGGTGATTGAAGGTGAACAACGTGGGCAATCCCTGGGATGCCCAACCGCGAATCTTCGTTTGCCGGCCGGGCGAGTGATTCCGCCTGATGGTGTCTATGTGACCAACCTGCATTGGAAGGGGAGGTCATTCAATTCAATCAGTTATATTGGGAGGCGCCCAACCTTTGGGCAGGGTGAACGATTACTGGAAGTCCATATACTGGACGAAGACTGTGCATTGTATGGAGAAGACGTTCAAGTCGATTTTCTCAAGTATGTGCGAGGAGATGAGGTTTTTCAGTCATCCGATGAATTAGCCGCTCGCATTGCTTTGGACATCGATCTAGCGCAAGACGTGTTTAAGAAAGAGAAAGCTCGGAGTTGATCTTGCAAATCTCTTCCCGCGTGTGAGTTGTGCTCATGTCACCCATCCTGCGATTTGAACAACAGGTCTTGGCGAGCGTTCGTCAACAAAAATTACTCAATGAGCAGGACCGGGTTTTGGTGGCGGTATCTGGCGGGCCCGATTCGGTGGCCTTGTTGCATCTCCTTTGTGCGTGGCAGTCACAGTTGAATTTGACTCTCCATGTGATCCATATGAATCATGGGTTACGAGGCGAAGAAAGCGAAGCCGATGCGGACTTTGTTCAAACCTTGTGTCAGGAACTTGCTGTGCCGTGCAATATGCAGCGACTCAATCTTCAACTGAAGATCCAAACACGAAAAGGCCAATCGATCCAGTCTCTGGCTCGTGATCTTCGGTATGCGGCCTTTACCCAAGTGGCTCATGAACATGACCTCACAAAAGTAGCCCTCGGGCATACGAGCGATGATCAAGCTGAAACCGTGCTGATGTGGATGCTCAGGGGAGCTGGGTCGGGTGGATTATCAGGCATGCCTGCTTTTCGAGCTCCATACTTTATTCGACCATTGTTAGGAGTATTGCGTGTTGAGATTGAAGCCTACCTCAAAATGAACCAATGGTCTTATCGAATCGATTCGAGTAATGCGAGTCCTCAATACCGGCGTAATCGTATCCGTCAGGAGTTGATGCCTGTTCTAAAACAGTTCAATCCAAAAATTGTTCAGGTGTTATCCCGCCAAGCCAACATTCTTCGTGAGGAATCCGAATATCTTAGCCAGGTGGCGTCAAAGGCTCTGGTATCGGTCATGCTCAAAGCTGATGCCGATAGGGTGGTGTTAAATCAAGTCATGTTGTCCGAACTCCCGCGGTCAATTCAGCGAAGAGTGGTGTTATTGCTCTACCGGCAGGTAACCCGGACAGATGTTCATCCACCGTTTGATTGTGTGGAAGCAATTTTGGATCTAGTGAATCGAAGTACTTCGGGTCTCGTCATTCAATCCTATGGCATCCGAGTCCAACGAGATTATAATGAGATTCATCTGTGCGCGGTGGGAGGTGAGCCACCTTTTCACCAACCATCACTTCATCCGGTTCTTCCGTTATCCGTGCCAGGGTCGTTATGCTGGCCGTTAACCGGTCGGACTCTCGAAGCCTGTCTGGTGGACCGTCTCCCAGAGACCTGGAAGAATGACCCATCGTGCGTGTACCTTGATGCGGATCATTTTACGCATGATCTTGTGGTTCGTCAGTGGAAAGCAGGCGACTCATTTTATCCGTTGGGGATGAATGGTCAGAAGAAAAAAATTCAGGATTTTTTCTCAGATGTCAAACTAAGTCGAACGAGGCGTTCTAAGGTTCCCTTAGTCGTCGCTCCGGAGGGCATTGTGTGGGTTGCTGGTTTTCGACCGGATCATCGATTCCGCGTGATGAAGGACACGAAAAAGTTTGTTGCGTTAAAGGCGAGTCCTGAATTCTCGACACAGTCTCCATCGTAGATCAAATTTTTGCAGGACTTTCCTCTCTACCACCAAACGGTCCTCCTCCTGAAAAATTTTAAAATAGTCAAGAATAAACTATAAATTCAATGGGTTAGGTCATGGAAAACTGGATAATAAACGCGCTTCTGAAAAATCTAGAGGGAGTTTGGTTGTCATAGATTCCATACCCATGGTACTATTCGTGAGGTTTGTCTAATGTTTTTACTAATTACTTACGATCCACATCTACAGAGAATAATCGTCTAGGAGGAAGAGAACTCGAATGAATTCTCGAGTAAAGAATTTACTGTTTTGGGTGGTAGTTGGCCTGTTTATGATTCTCTTGTTCAATTTGTTTACGGTCCCGTCGCATCTTCCTGAAGAACCAGTTATTTTTAGCGAATTCATGCTTCATCTGGAACGTGGAGAAATTGCCAAGGTAACCATAAACGATAATCAAATTAGTGCTGTGTTGAAAGATGGGACACGGATTAACACCTTTACGGTTGAATATCCGGACCTGGTGAAAACGCTCAGGGAAAAAGGTGTGCAAATAGAAGCTAAACCACCGGTTGATAGCCCATGGTACATCACCTTCCTGGTCACTTGGGGACCATTTATTCTGTTCCTGGGGTTATGGTTCTTTTTGATGCGGCAAATGCAAATGGGTGGCAATCGCGCAATGTCGTTTGGGAAAAGTCGGGCCAGAATGCTGACCGAAGAAAAAAAGAAAGTCACGTTTGCCGATGTGGCTGGGATAGACGAGGCGAAAGATGAGGTTGTTGAAATTATTGACTTTTTAAAGGATCCGCAAAAGTTCCAGAAACTTGGGGGACGTATTCCTAAAGGTGTTCTTATCGTCGGCCCCCCAGGGACAGGAAAAACCCTCTTGGCTAAGGCCATTGCAGGTGAGGCCGGGGTCCCATTCTTTTTCATCAGCGGATCTGACTTTGTTGAAATGTTTGTAGGGGTTGGTGCCTCTCGGGTTCGTGACTTATTTGAACAAGGGAGAAAGCATGCGCCCTGTATCATTTTCATCGATGAAATCGATGCGGTTGGCCGTTTGCGTGGAGCTGGACTGGGCGGTGGGCACGATGAGCGTGAACAAACGTTGAATCAGTTGCTCGTGGAAATGGATGGTTTTGATACGACGGAAGGTGTGATCCTCGTGGCAGCGACGAACCGTCCGGATGTCTTGGATCCGGCGTTACTCCGTCCAGGGCGGTTTGATAGGCAGGTCATGGTGAATCATCCTGATATCAAGGGTCGAGTTGAAATTTTGAAAGTCCACACCAAGAAGGTGCCGATAGCGACAGATGTCAAGCTTGAGCAAATTGGTAGAGGAACGCCTGGTTTTTCCGGGGCGGATTTGGAAAATCTTGTCAACGAGGCAGCCTTGTGGGCGGCCCGGTTGGATAAGAAAGTGGTGGAATTGATCGATTTCGAAAATGCCAAAGATAAAGTCATGATGGGGGTGGAACGCAAGAGTTTAGTGTTGAGTGAAAACGAAAAGCGAACGACGGCGTATCATGAAGCTGGCCATGCCCTCATGGCGAAATTGTTGCCTGGCACTGACCCTGTTCATAAAGTGACGATCATCCCGCGTGGTCGGGCGATGGGAATGACCATGCAGTTGCCGATTGATGATCGGCACAGTTATTCGCAAGAATTTTTGTATAACACCCTGTCGATTTTGTTAGGTGGGCGAGTGGCTGAGGAACTGATTCTAAAGGATGTGACGACAGGAGCAGGAAACGATATTGAACGGGCGACCGATTTGGCCAGAAAAATGGTGTGTGAATGGGGTATGAGTGCCAAGCTTGGTCCCGTCACCTTTGGGAAAAAAGATGAGGAAGTTTTCCTTGGTCGGGAACTCAGTCAACGCCATGATATCAGTGACCAAGTGGCTCTAGAGATTGACCATGAAATCAAACGGCTTATTGTGGAATCCTATGAACGTACGAAGCGTGTGTTGACGGAACATATCCATACCTTGAGGGCTCTGGCCGAAGCGCTGTTGGAAAAGGAAGTATTGGACTCATTAGAAATTGACC
>CAYMQW010000100.1:0-7244 GCA_964392595.1 uncultured Nitrospiraceae bacterium | reverse complement strand
AGACCTCATGTATTAACGCTTTTTGCGTGGCGCATGTTAATACATGGGGTCTAGGTTGAAGGAAGCCACGAGGTTGGCGGACATTCTTCCTTTTGATTAGTTTTCCGCGAACCCCGCGAATGAATTGTATGGAGAGCAGTTGTTGGAGTCTGGACGGATCAACTCGGCGAGGGCGCAGTTTGATTTTTCGCTTGCTCGTGCTCCCAAGCGCGCACTGTCCCTCAAAGGGCTTGCGGCATCATCAATGAAGGAGCGTTAGCGAGTATCGGGACAGGCATTTAGACTGAAGGCTAAAGCCTGAAGGCTATCACTCATAATGCCTGACGTTTTGTATGATCACGCATGATTGCCCCCTAAAAGCCTTTGGCCTTCAGTCTATCCACTTGAGTTACACTTTTTTTGGTGTGGAGAGTGCGGGGTTTTTTCGTTTCTTGGGAGGGTCGGAAACGACTGCGGCCTTCAATTCCTGCTCATTGTCTTTTGTATACAGGTGCAAGCGCCGGAGTACTCGTTCATCTAATTGGGAACGCGGGTCTTTTTTTGCCTTTTTCTCTTCTACATTTTCCGCCATCAACTTCTCTTTGGTCATGTCAGGTTCCTGGCTCCTGGTGAACCATTCAAAGGCGAGGTAGGCGGCGAGGACCAAGAGTAATCCGACGAGAATCACCGTTTTCTTCTCTTGCGTGAGGGTTTCATCGAGATACCCCATAACGGAGAAGAACCCGAAAAACATGCACCACACAACTATTAAGGTCATTCGCAAGACGTTTTCCATGATTTCCTGTCCGGTTGGTTGCCACTCCCTTTATTCATTGTCGGCGTTTGTTAGGCTTGTTGCAAGGCCTTAATTCGTGATGTGTCATGCGTGATACGTGATGAGTAGTGAGGGCATGGGGAAGAAGGTTGTATCCTTTACTTTTTCCATTTTGTATCACGCATGACGCTTCACGTTTTCCTATGATTTCTCCAGTTTCTTCTGAATGGCTCTAGCTCGAGCATCAAGTTTATCGGCTTGGGTGGCGCGGTTGGTTTGTCGAAGAAGTGCCGCGTAGTTTTTGAGGGTTCGAGCCACGGTGAGATGCTCTTCGCCCAACGCTTTTTCATTGATGGCTAAGGCCTGTTGCATGAGCCGTTCCGCTTTGTCGTAGCGTTTTTGGTTAAAATGGAGGAGAGCCAGATTATTGAGCAAATTGGCAATTTTTGGATCCTCAGGGCCAAACTTTTCTTCATTAATTTTCAGTGCCCGATCGAGAAGAGCAATGGCTTTATCGAATTGTTTCATGATGCGATACAGTTCCGCCAAGTTCGTGAGTCCTGGTGTGAGACGAGGATTGTCCTGACCGAACGACAGTTCGGTGATGCTGACAACCCGTTTGAGCTGGATTTCGGCTTCGGTGTAGGCCTGTTGGGTGATGTGAATGAGCGCCAGATTGTTAAGACTGCCCACCAAACCAGGGCTGTCCGATCCGTAGGCTTGCTTATTGATCGCGATGGCCCGTTCAAGAAGTGGCACGGCCTGGTCGTATCGCTTTTGAGCGCGGTAGAGTAATGCCAGGTTGTTCAAACTTTCCACAAGCACAGGGTCTTCTTTCCCCACGTTTTTTTCGGTAATGGCCAATGCCCGTGTGAGGTAGGGGGCGGCTTGTTCATATTCTTCCTGAGAGGCGTGAAGCCCAGCCAAATTTTTGAGATCCAACACGACGTCGAGATGGTCTTTGCCGAGCGCTTCTTCTCGCACCTTGAGCGCTTCTACAAACAAAGGTTTGGCTTTGTCGAATTGTTTTATCACGTGATACAAAGCCCCCAAATTACTCAAGCTGATGGCGAGTTCTGGATCGTTGGGTTCGAGGATCTTTTTGCGCAGATCGACGGCACGGCTGAGAAGCGGTTCGGCTTTGTCGAACTGTCCTTGGACGTCGTAGAGGAGGGCAAGTTTTGTGAGAGTGTGCGGTAGGCGGTTATCTCGTTCGCCGAATTTCTCGGCCTCTTGGAGCGCAGCTTGTAATTCGTCTTCGGCTTCCTGGAACCGAGCCTGCTGCATCCGTACTTCACCAGTGTCCATGTGCATTTCCCAGGGAGTCCTGGCATCTTCGCAGGCTGCCAATCCGATCAGCAGGATCCCGCAGACGCACATTGCCTCAACCCATTTATTCATAGCCATCCAGATGTCCTTTTTTTTCCTCGGTGCGATCAGTCTTTGTCGTGTGGGCAATTCGAGGTGCCCTTAAAACAGCGACTGTTGTTGCGGTTCTCCGGGCCTGGCAAAGGTGTGTGGGATGGGCTGATCAGGTTTCAGTGGGAACCCGGCTCTTCGATAGGCTGTGTCAAACAATTGTTGAATAGCATCCCAGGTGGAGCCTTGGCCCTGATGACGTTGGAAAAACCGTTTTTCTGACACATCGCCGCCTCGAACCTCTTGTAAACGGTTGACGATTTTTTTGATCCGATCCGGAAAGGCTTGAGTCATGCGTTCAAGAAACACCGATTCGACGCTTCCATTCAACCGAAGGAGAATATAGGACGCATCGACGGCCCCGGCTTCTCGGGCTCGATGAAGAATCGCGGGAATGTCGTGTTCGTTGAGCCCCGGGATGACTGGTGCGATAAATACGTGCGTGGAAATTCCCGCTTGCGCCAAGTGGGCCATGGCCTCAAAGCGTTTGGTGATTGATGGCGTCTGTGGTTCGACCTTACGCGCGGTGTCATTATCGGCAAAGGGAATGCTGAAGTAGACCCGCAGCCATGCATGTTCGTGCAAGGTTTTGAGAATATCCAGATCCCGTTGAATAAGTGCGGATTTGGTAATAATAGTCACGGGATTGCGAAACTCCGCGCATACGGCGAGACAGGAGCGAGTGAGTGCATGTGTTGCCTCTAGTGGTTGGTAGCAATCGGTGTTTCCGGAAAAGACGATAAGTTCACCTTTCCACGACCGCTTCATGAACGCCGCACGTAATGCTTCGGCGGCATTGGGTTTCACGATGAGTTTGGATTCGAAATCCGTGCCAGCGCCAAAGCCCCAATATTCGTGACTGGTGCGCGCATAACAATATGCACAGGCATGAAAGCAGCCTCGATAAGGATTCACGCTCCAACGAAACGGGAGGTCGGGACTGTCGTTACGGCTGAGGATTGAGCCCGTTTCCTCCTCGTAGATTTCGGGCGTGACTTGTGGCGCGGGTTCAAGGAGTTCACGTTGATCCGAGAGAAACGGATTCTGTGGATTCGAAATGCGTTTCATGGACTATTCGCTTTAAAAGTTTGGCCGTGTTGTTGTTCCTGATGGCGAGCCAACACCTGTTTGCGTAAGAGATGAAAGTGTGTGGTGATTTCAGATTCCAAGAACCAACGAAGCAACCATTCAGGAATCCAAATAGATGGTTGAACGATAAGCGCCAACATCGCGATGGTTATGGTGTCAGAAGGCGATTGCGAAAGATCCCACGTCCAAATCATACCGGTCGAAATCACCTTTTACCAATGTGGTCTCCAACCTATGGGGCGGGGAATCCAGAGTGCTGGTCACTAGTTCAAGATTGACAGGTACATATTGGGCCGGAATCTGCATGGCGACTTGCACTCGATTGCTATTTCGGGAGATGCGTTGGATTACCGGATGTCGTGGAAATAAGTTCGGCCAATGCGCATAATCCGCCAGAACTTCGTAGGTGGTTGACGGAGGAGCCAGCAGTTTCAGCTCTGCGGTGACAGTTCCCACTCCTTCAGTAATGCTGATCTGGTGTGAAAACCATGCATCTTCGGCAAGTGCCAAGCTGACCTGACTGAGTGGAATAAGAAAAATGATACAAACCAGGATGCTGGGAAGGATCATCATGTCATTGCTACTCGTACATTCCAAGCGGAAATAGGGACGTCCATAATTTTTCCCTTGGGGAACGTTGAAAAAAAGGCGCCAGTGGCGTTCTCGCTATTTTGCCAACCTTCGGGCTCACCGACTTGCCGCTCTTCGCGGCGTTTGCGCTCACGTACTCCATGTAGGCTTCGTGCATCAAAATGGCTGTGGCCTTGCTGGACGGAACCCACGCCTCCGCGAGGGCATGCGTATTGAACATCCCCTCTACCTCCTGATGGGTTTCTCCTCTTGGGCAATTTTTTGCTATGGGAGTGAAATGTTCAACAGACCCCTGTGGAAATAGGTGCATGGGAAATTTTTCAATTTTATCTTTCCAGACTCGGGATACACGAACCAAGGTATCATCTCAAATCTGTACCTTGGTTGTCTCCCCTTGGCCATTGCGGTAAACTTCAGCTTCCCCAAAAAATCCTCATGTGATCAGACCATCGATTGCCCCCGTAGCTCAGGTGGATAGAGCGGCGGTTTCCTAAACCGTAGGCCGGACGTTCAAATCGTCTCGGGGGCACCATCTTTTTTCGTTCGTTTAGCAGTTTACAAAAGGAATAGATATTAGGTACGCCCCTTTTCCCTTTGGGTGGCTTCGCTTTATGCCAAAACGGGAATGTGGAATTCGAGCCTGACCGTTCGCAGAAACAGCCGTATGTCTAGCGGGTGAAAGTCCCGTCCAAGGAATTGTCCGTACCCCTTGGTAGCCTGAGGAAGCGGCGTCGTGGTCACGCGAGGTCGTGAGTTTCCACACAGCCAAAGAGCGGGCCGTAACGCAAGAGAACCGATGAGTAACCTCGTAAACGAAGTGGCGACGCCGACCCTGTGGTCAGAAGGGGAAGGCCGGTGGCAGGGTGCTGGAAGAACGGAAGTGGCCCCCCTCGACTCCCTGGGGAGCAACGACGGCATGTTCTGGAAGACGGATCGCCCCGTGCTGGAAACCCGTTGTGGGGGTGGGGAGGCCACCGACCACTGTGTATAAGGCTATGGTTCGTGGTAGACGCGTGCGTCGAAGCGTTCGGGCGTAGCTCCAGGTGAGCACCAGTGCTTTACTCTACCCAAAATAAACAAAAGAAAAGGCCCACTTGGCTTTTAGACCAAGTGAGCCTTCCCAAAAGGAGGATGCACCAACAGTTGAAGTCTCTCACGGATCAGGTTGTTCGTCTATTCCTCAAACGAGGGATTACCGTGAGATCTACAAACGCTTCGTCCTCTGAGCAGTCTCTAGTTCTGTAGTCTGCCCGATTTCAACAACTCACCATTAACGTTTTCTGAACCACCGTCGGCCAATTTTACAGTGTGTGCGAAGTGGTTTTTTAAACCATGGACAGGCGCGATTGTCTGTTTTGTGTGCTGGTTTGCGTGAACAGTGTCGGCAATGTTTACAGTGTGCGAAAAGCGTCTCGTTGCCTCATGAACAGTGGGGATTGTGAATTCTTCGGTGTGTTGGTCCATGAAACGTGTCAGGACTTTTTACAATTTTGTTGGCGATGGCCTGAAGGGCACTCCTCCGAGATAATACGCAACGGATAGGTACTGAACACAACATCATTGAACGCGCTGTTTTTGTAGGTCATATGACGTAGACCATCACTATTGGTACAAAACCTGCACATACAACACTAATGCAAAAAGAATGAAGTAATTTGCAGTTCATTTTACTAACGTAGGTATGGGAAGCACCCTCCTCCACGAACCAGAGAGGAGAGGGCTCACACAGGCGCAGCCGTTATCTGTTTGTTGTTAAGGATGAACCTAAAAAAAAGGAGGAAGGAGGGCTGACTGTAACTTGAAAAAATGAGACTTTCCGGTCTCATCTCCCTACTGATGGTCGAGATGGCGGTGTCGACGGTGCAAGCTGTCTTTATCATAATGGTATGACAGGGTTGAAGGCGAAATCGCCAAGATTATTTATTGGAAACATCTCTAACTGATGGAAAGGAAAAGAACAATGATTAGCCACATAACAAAATGCCTTGCTTTGGTATTTGTACTCGGGTTGAGCTCCAATTCGGTATTGGCTGCTACATACGTGGAGGTGCCGGACGCCGGGGAACTGCCGGGTACTGCGCAAACAACCATGGGAGTTGGGGCGCTGGATGCCATAGTGGGCATGACGACAGATCCCTCGGACTACGCAGATATGTACCAGATCTTCATTTCTAATCCAGCGGCCTTCTCCGCATCAACAGGAAACGGTAGTGCCACATTTGACACGCAGTTGTTCTTGTTCGACTTGGCTGGGCTCGGCGTGCTTGCCAACGATGATTTTGGCAGTCTCGTAAGATCTAAGCTTCCTGTTGGCTCGTTTGTCGGTGTTGCAGGCTTGTACTACCTCGCGATTTCCGGTTATGACTACGATCCGTTCAGTGTTGATGGAGAAATCTTTCCCGATTGTTTCCCCTGTGTGCATGGCCCGGCCGGTCTAGGTGGGGGAGCGGCGGTCACCCATTGGGCCACCTCCAATTCTCTAAGCAACGGCACTTACCAAATTGATCTGACCGGGGTGCAGTTCGCGAACGGGAGTAGCTCTCCCACGCCCGAACCCAGCACGATGTTGTTGCTAGGGTCTGGCTTAATTGGGTTGATTGGGTATCGGATGAAGAAGAAACTGTAAACGAGTGGTTGATACAAGCGTTAGACAAATAAAGAGCCTCATCGTTTCGACGGTGGGGCTTTTGTTCTACCACAAGACATTCCTCAATCGTTCACCTCATGTGTGAGTTATCCTTACCCCAATAATTCTAGGCCATACAAAAAATTGGCTCAGTTTTTGAATAAAAAAGTGGTCGAAAATGGGTCAAAAAAAAGTGCCCAAACTTATTGCATAATATATAAACCAACCCTCACATTTTCAAACCCACGTTGGGGTTACATTCATCGAAGGCTATCTCTGCATACTTTAGGATTCATCCAATGTGGTACAGGCCGACTCAGGCAAGTATTGATTCATGAGAAAACACACCACAGCGACAGTCATGTAGCCTTTGGCATTGTGCCAGATTTGCTCCAAAACTGTCCCCCTGTTGATATTTTCCAGACGATCTCCTTGTGACATGATGGAGATCATATCAGAAATTATATTGCTGGATGGTCGCCTTTTGCCCTATCCACCGTGATGTTCCCCATACAGGTCATCCTGCTCTTAGTAAATGTAACGTGACGGATCGGCCTCCTTTCCATGGCTCAGGTATGAATGGATCGTAGTCCTTGGCACACCGTCCTTGGCACAAGAGCCGTTAAGGACCTTTACCATTTACTATCAAAGTTAGCGCGGAGGACCACGTGGCGTGAGCCTGTGGGTGAAAGCGCTCCCCGCTGGAGGCAGGGGATTCTTTGCCACATGAGCTGTTTGTGATACCACTCATGCATGGAAGTTCGC
>CAYMQW010000099.1:5155-7248 GCA_964392595.1 uncultured Nitrospiraceae bacterium | reverse complement strand
ACTTTTTGTATTTCACCATGCACACCAATATCTTACACGGCTTTTTTGCGCCCAACTGCCGTTTCTAGGTTGAAGGGGGATGGGAAAGTTCCCTCCTCACACCGTTCATTCTATCTGTCTTTCCTGCTTTAGAATAATTCCAAATGTTGGTGTTCGTCACTTTATGGGATTCTGTTATACTTCGGGTTTATTACGGGGAAGAATATTCATTCTTTTTATGCGGAAAGAGTTCCATCTCATCCCTATGAGTAAAGGAATTCGGTTTCTTGAAGATATCGCTCTGGCTGATCTGGCGTTTGATGCTTGGGGTGAAACCCCTTCAGAATTATTTATTGAAGCGGGTGGGGCATTGGTAGAGGCTATGGTGAACCCACGCACCGTGGGCACACAGTGGACGCATGAAGTACGGCTGGTTGAACCAACCCTCCATGATCTACTATTTGAATGGTTGTCCACCTTTGTATTTCTCAAAGATGCCGAGGCGGTATTATTTCATGATGTCCCCGCTGAAGTCTGGCAGGACGCAGAGGCCAAAACTTGGCATGTTTGTGGGACGCTTGTGGGGGATAGTATTGATGTCGCTACGCAAGAACTCCGCGCCGATGTCAAGGCGATTACGAAGCATCTGTACGAAGTACATGCAGAACCCGGCCATTATCGAGCCCGAGTTGTGTTAGATGTGTAATGTTCTACACGTTAGTTCATTGAATAAATCCGAATATCGAAATCCGAAAAAATATATAATACCACATTGCAAACAACACAATGAAATATCACATCTAAGCTTTTATAGAAGCAAAAGCGTTTTCTTTTTATGAACTTCTCAACCAACATGATTGTAAATCGAGTATCCGATGCTTTGTGGGAAATCCCTATGTCGGAGAAATCTGGCATGCAAGTCCCGGCCCGGATTTATGCCACGGAAGCTGTGATTCAGGATATGGATGAAGGGGTGTTTGAACAAATTACCAACGTCGCGTGCTTGCCCGGCATTCAAGGGCATGCCCTATGTATGCCAGATGGTCATTGGGGATATGGGTTCCCTATCGGTGGCGTTGCGGCATTCGATCTTGAAAAGGGCATTATTTCTCCTGGTGGGGTGGGGTATGACATCAATTGCGGGATGCGCCTTATCCGTACGGATTTAACGCTGGCCGACGTGCGTCCGCGATTAGATGCCTTAATGACTGAACTCTTTCGCAATGTTCCGGCTGGGGTTGGTTGCAAGGGCTTCGTGAAACTCAATACGAAGAATTTTCACGAGATCATGCGAAAAGGCGCACGTTGGAGTGTGGAACAGGGCTATGGGTGGCCTGGAGACTTAACTTATACCGAAGAGCAAGGTTGTCTTGCGGGCGCCGATCCGGATTGCATTTCGGAACAAGCACTGAAACGCGGCATGCACCAATTGGGGACCTTAGGCGCAGGCAACCATTATTTGGAAGTGCAAGTCGTCCATCACGATCGGATTTACGATCATACTGTAGCCGAAGCCTTGGGGATTCATGGGCATGAGCAGATTGTAATCATGGTGCATTGTGGGTCACGGGGTTTTGGGCATCAAGTCGGGACGGATTATCTTCGGATTTTTGAAAAAGCCATGAAACGATATGGCCTGACCGTGAAAGATCAACAATTAGCCTGTGCGCCCTTTCAATCACCTGAAGGGCAAGAGTATTTCGCAGCCATGAATTGTGCAGCGAATATGGCCTTTGCCAACCGTCAAGTGATTGCCCATCAAATTCGTGAGGCGTTTCGCACAGTCTTTCAACAATCTCCCGAGTCAATGGGTATGCATCAGGTTTATGATGTCGCCCACAACATTGCCAAGGTGGAACGGTATCACGATAAGCCCTTGCTGGTTCACCGAAAAGGGGCGACTCGAGCGTTTGGTCCTGGATCCCCCGAACTTCCTGATGCATTTCGGCATATTGGGCAGCCGGTGATCTGTGGTGGGTCCATGGAAACCGGGTCGTATCTTTTGGTTGGCACATCACAAGCCATGGAGGAATCGTTTGGGTCAACCATGCATGGGGCTGGCCGAACGATGTCCCGAGCCAAGGCGAAACGGCAGGTCCGCGGGAACCAATTGC